>JAVHPP010000042.1:0-17105 GCA_036170655.1 Candidatus Zixiibacteriota bacterium
TGGCGAGGTAGTACTCCCCGTTGCTGACCGGTCCGCCGAGATAGGCCAGGGTGAGCTTCCCCGTCTGGCGCACACGCGCGATCGCACGCCGCATCTCTTCGAGGCGCGCCCAACCCAGCTTGGGACTGTCGATCGTCAAGATCACCGCCCCGATGCTGGGGTCGGACGCTGCCTTATCGAGCAGCGCCGTCCACTCGTAGGTCGTTAACGGGCTGGCTCCGAACAGATGTCGGGGCGGTCTACGGTCAGGGATTTCTCCAGACAATCTCAGTTGCACGACTTCCCGGGGCATGCGCACGACCGGCTTGCGACGGGTCTCGTTCAGCCCCACATAAGCAACGCCCCCTTGGTAGCGGCCGTTGTGGCGGAAGCTGGAATGCGTGCCCGCAAAGACGTTGGCGAGATTGACTCGTCCACCGATGAAAAAGTCTTTATTCCGGTCAATGTCAGCGAACGCGGTCAGGCCACTGTGGATTTCGAATGACGCACCCAGACGGTATGTTCCCGCCCACAGGTTCTGGCTCGACGTCTGGTACCAGTCGCCGCCTACCATGAGGCGCCCATCGAGGAGATTGACGGCCGCCGAATACACGTATTCACGGTCAGTACGGACACGGGACACGGGCATGCGGTTGTAGTTGTCGAGCACGACGGCCAGCGAGAACGTCTTGGTGGGTCGCCAGGTCAGTCCATACGACCAGAAGTGCGACTTATTCTGGGTTGGATCATCGGACCGACGCCACTGATAGGATCCTCCGATGGCGAACGCCTGCTCCTGGTTCGTGGACATGCCAACCGAGTACGCGCGCCCTTTGGGAGATCCCCCTGCCCCAAGCCACTCAACTCCGAACCCACCGCCGTGTAATGACAAATACGCGGCATCATCGCCGCTGAGGGAGGAATCGGAAAAGGTATGGTAGTAATTTGCGCCGAACCCCGGATCAAACGCCAGTCCGGCCGGATTGAATCTCAGCGCACTGGGACCGTCGACCGCCGCCGCCGGCACGAATGGGAAAACGATTCGCTGCCGTGGAAAAGGCGCCGCGTCTGCCGCCGCGACACGAAAACAGATCGCGATTGTGGCTAAGATGATTACCCTGTAAAGGAGAGAGTTACTCCGTGGCTGCTTGATGCGTTGTATCTCGAAAAATCCTCCAGACATCACTGACCCCCTGTCCGAACCCGATCGGCAGCAATTGTCGCCACCTCGAACCGGCGACCTGTAGACTCACAATGGGAGAAACAAGAAAGACGATCAATACGCCAGTGGAAAACGACACAGCAGCAAACGATTGGGTGCCGGGATGGGGTGTGCGGGAAAGTTACTTTCCCCGAAGTTCGATGACGCCGGGGCCTGAAAGATCAATGTCGATCTGGCCGTTCCCGCTGCCGCAGATACCCTCCAGCCGGTCCGAGCCCAACAGGTTCTCGTGCGTCTGAATCAGCAGACCGCGCGTCCGAATGACCCCCCCCGGGCCGACCGAGAGATTCAACCGCGCCGAGAGCCGGCCGGGGACATTCACTCGAACGGGCGCGTGGCTGGTCTGAATTTCCAGACGGGCGCTGCCGAATTCGATGATGTCCGCGTCGACCGTGACATTCTCGCCCTGCACCCGTGACGTGGAGCCAACCAGTGAGATACGGTCGAGCCGGATCGGGGCGCTCCCGGTCTGCGTGTTCACTGCGCCTACCAGGTCACTGACCGTGATGGGACCGTAAGTGTTCTCCAGTCGCGCGGGCCGCTCGGGATCGGAGACAGCGCGGCGCAAGCGCAGATCCGCGTAACTGGTCGTCACGTCGATGACCCCTTTGACATCGCTCACTTCCATGCCGGTGTATTCACCCCGAATATCTGTCCGGCGGTCGACTCCCTGCAGCTTCACGCGTCCATATTTGGTAGTCACGCTCACGTCACGGAATGGCCCATTCAGGTCATACTCGAAATACTGCGCGTCGATATCGATATCCCACTGGGGAGGAACGGCCACTGTGAGATCCAGGGTGATGCCCCAGTCTGTCCCCTCCCACATGGCACCGGTCGGGGTCACGACATCCAGGTTCAACGCACTGCCAACCGGATGAGGGGTCACATTGATTTCCTGGAAGAGTTTGGTGGCAAGATTCTGCGAGTCGACGCGCAAGAGCTTGTTGATTTCAATGCGGACTGAGTCGGGCGGGCCTACGCTGACAATGATGTGTCCCCCCAGGTTCGAAGGACCAGACAGATGCAGTGATGACAATCCGGAGGCCGGCACTGACTGCACGATCGAGATCAGATAACGGCCCCCGCCGAGCGCTTTGATCTTGTCTGTGTCGGTGGCGCCATGTGCCGCTCCGGTCAGCAGGAATGCAGCGACGATCGCGCCGGCGTCTGGGCACGCATGCCGCAGGAGACGCGCACACCATCTCGCAGAGGAATACCCGTTGGAACGATACGCTCGAAGATCCCCTGTCGAGCGGGGCCACGTATCACCACGGTGGCTGCGCTGGGCAGCGATTTCGTGCAGCGATGAGAGACGGAGAGGCATCATGAAATCCGGTCGTCAGACTTGGTACGGCCATCCACGGTGGCGGTTGCAGGAATCATGATTTATGTGGGGGCAAAAGACGATGGACAGGGCCTGCCGCCATTTCATACCAACAATCTTCGCTCCTCTGATATCAGCCGGTCCATGATAATCGCTCCGGCGACGGCGGCATTGAACGATTCTACGCCACGTTGCATCGGCAGGAAGATCCGGCGAGGAGATGCTGTCTCCCACGCGCGATCAACCTGCCCGGTCTCGCTGCCGATCACCAGAGTCCAAGGTTTTGTCAAGGCGACTTCATCCAGCGGTCTGCCATTCCGGACATCCGCGATCAGCACGGTGTGGCGATGGTCACGGCACCATGCCACGAACTCTGTCACTGCGATTCCGCAAAAAACCGGGATGTGGAAGATCGTGCCGGCAGTTGCGCGAATTGTCTTAGGATTGGTCATCTCGACCGAGTTTGGTCCGGCCAGGACCGCATCCAGGCCAAGACCGGCGGCCGTTCTGATCAGAGTCCCCAAGTTGCCCGGGTCAGCGATACGATCGCAGAACAGTAGATGCTGTGCCCGGAGAGAGGCAAGATCGGTATGCGGTCTGGGGTTCCATTGTACGATGGCTGCCACGCCGGCGCTGTGAACCGTGTCCGTGATCTGGGAGAACTCACGACGCGGTACGCGTACTGCCGACCCCACCCGCCCCAAAGCAAGGGGAGTCGACGGAATCACAGCACCAAGCGCCCGTGCCGCCGCACGGCGGCCCTCATCGTCATCCGCTGTCAAGAGGGCTTCGATTGGACACCCGGACAGGAGCGCCTCGCTCACGAGACGAACGCCTTCAGCCACGAATTGTCCGGAGCGTTCGCGGCTCTTCTGCGTGCTCAGTTTCCGCCAGACCGCGATACGCGCGTTCGACGCAAGCGGCCACGCTGACGGATCCGTCGTGAGTGCCATAACGTTAGAAAGTGGCCGGACCGACTGTGTCGCAAGAGATTTCACGATTCGATACTGAGTCATTCCAAGATTCTGCTCATGATCCGGTGCGCAGCAATGACTCCTCTGTTACATCTTCCCCAAGGCGTCGAGCCTCGGCCAAGCAGTTCGATATCTCCTGTCCAGTGGCCGGTCCGATGAACCTCCCAGGAGTTGGGCCGAGCCAAGCCGACGAGATCATCACGCCAGGAGAAACGGACCTGGTGCTTCTTACGCGGGAAATACTTCGAGAGCCGAGCTGGACGACACAGTATAGGTATGCCGTTCGCCGCCGCAAGCGACGTGTCGTCCGGCCATGATCGGCCCGCCCGGACTTGGACAATAGACAAAAGAACTTATCACGGAAATGATCGTATACCACATGTGCGAAGGGCGCGGTCGACCGTGGCTGGTTGCCGTGCCCTTCGCGAGGCGCCGGTGAATAAGAACTCCGGCTGTTCAGCGATGAGCGTATCACTTCTCGCTCTTGGACTAATCTGGGAGTTGGCGTTTTCGCGACCTGCGGGAAGTGATACTGATTGAGTGACGCCTGGCTGCGAACGGTTGATCTCTGTCGGCACTATCGGCGCGGGCCCCAGGAAGTGCGGGCTGTCGATGGCGTCAGCCTCTCTTTGCGGAAGGGCGAGTTCCTCGCTGTCGTGGGCGCCTCAGGATCGGGCAAGTCCACGCTTCTGAATCTGCTGGCGGGTCTTGATACTCCGACTTCGGGACAAATCGAGATCGAGGGTACCGCGCTGGGAACTCTGAACCGTCGAGAGGTGGCGGCCTATCGGGCGCGACGAGTCGGTATGGTATTCCAATCGTTCAACCTCATCGCTCACCATACCGCCCTGCGAAACGTCGAGCTGGCGCTGTACTTCAATCACACACCTCTTCGGGAGCGGCGACACTTGGCGACCGCGATCTTGGAACAGCTGGGATTATCTGACCGCTTGGACCATCGGCCGGGCGATCTGTCTGGAGGCGAGCAGCAGCGTGTCGCCATCGCCCGGGCGCTGGTCAAGAAGCCCGATATCCTATTTGCTGATGAGCCGACCGGAAATCTCGACTTGGACAACGCGAAGCAGATCATTCAGTTGATTGCGGATCTTAATCGGCAGGGTCTGACTGTTGTCGTGGCGACCCATGATCTGGTCATGATGCAGACGCATGCCCATCGGATTATTCGTATGAGCTATGGTCGTCTGGCTGGGGAGACGATTCTTCGTGGTGTAACCGGAGAGACATCATGACGTTTCAGGATCTCCTGCATAGCTCGACCGGAAACCTGTGGCGGATGAAACTGCGTTCCTTCCTCACGATCTCTGGCGTCGTCATCGCCATAGCCGCATTTGTCTCGATGCTGTCATTCGGCGCCGGGATGCAGAGAAACGTCTCAGAGCAGTACGACAAACTGGGCCTGTTCTCGACGATGCAAGTGTATCCGCCGGACAAAAGCAAGATTGCGGATTCAATCGGCAAGGCGGCCGTTCTCGATCAGGATGCCGTAAGGGGACTGTCAGCCATTCCGGGCGTTGTGTTGGCGTATCCGTTTGATGCCTTTCCGGTGACCGTTGCCATTGCCGACACGGTGCTGGCGACCACAGCCCAGGCGCTCCCGGAGGCAGCGGTCCAAACGAAGCTTTTTTCGCAGATGCGTGCCGGCGCCGTCTTCACCGGCGACAGTTCCGACCAGGCAGTGGTTTCGGAAGACCTGCTGGAAATCCTGCGGATCAAGGATCCCGACTCTCTTCTTGGCCAGCGTCTCGTCGTATCGGCGAAAATTGCCATTCTTGACAGCGGGATCGTTCATGTCTTCCGGGGATTGCCCGCGCATCTGCACGAACGATTCGACCAGATCCGCTGGGACTCTCTAAATAACGGAGAATACTGGTCCAGACTTGGGCGTGAAGAGGTGACTGCTACGTTATCCCGATTCGCCGATGGGTTCCTGAATGCCCGATCGGTCGTCACCGACACACTCCGTATCAGCGGGGTCATCGAAGGACGCACGCACGGCCGGGCCACTGTCAAATCGGTCATCATCGCTGCGGGCAGAGCGGCGCGTTTCCGTACGGGAGGCTTCAGTGATGATCCCGCCGAGCTCCTCGGGGCGTTGAGAAGTGGGACGCTGTTTGCCCCTGCGGGTGCGATGGGTGGCAAAGAGTACCCGCAAGTCACACTGAGCCTCGATCCGAATGTCGCGTACGAACCGATCCGTGATTCAGTCAAGGCCCGGGGATTCCGGACTTTCAGCTATGCCGAAGAGTTCAAAGAGATTCGGAAATTCTTTCTTTATTTCAATCTGGGGCTCAGCGTTGTCGGCCTGATCGCGCTGATCACGGCATCGCTGGGCATTGTCAACACGATGGTCATGTCGATTATCGAGCGGACACGTGAAATCGGCGTTCTCAAGTCATTGGGCGCAGAGGATCGCGATATCCGGCTGCTGTTTCTGGCAGAATCAGGCATGATAGGAAGTATCGGAGCAACAATTGGAATCCTGTTCGGGTGGCTGATCACCCGGGTGGCGTCGGTCATCGCACATTTGATCATGGTGCGTGAAGGGATCCCCAAGTTCGAACTGTTCGTGCTGCCGCCCTGGCTTATTCTATCTGCATTCCTGTTCGGACTTGTGGTCAGTCTCGTGGCGGGGTTGTACCCGGCCGCCCGTGCCGCCCGTGTAGATCCCGTGGAGGCTTTGCGGAATGAATGATGCCGCATTCGGTCAGGAGTACTGCCGAAAGATTGCGCGGCGTATGACAATTTGCGTGCCCGTGGGCCTGAGCCGGGTTCAGTTTCGCTTGATTGCCGCCTGCGAATCGCGTTGGTTCCGGAACCGGGACCGATCCGGCGGGAAAGTTGTTTTCGGGGCAATAGGAGTGACACATCCCGTTGGGCGGCCATAGGCTTTTTCAACGATTGAACCCGGCGGAGGCCAGTCTATATGAAGATGAAAGCGGTAGTTAAGACCAAACCTGAACCCGGGGCAATGCTGATTGAAGTCGATGTGCCTCGGATTGCGTCGGATGAGGTCCTGGTCAAGGTCAAGGCAACCTCGATCTGTGGCACTGATGTCCATATTTACCAGTGGGAACGGTGGGCGCAGAGTCGCATACCGGCTGCACATCTTCCCCAGATTCTCGGACATGAAATGGCGGGAGACATTGTGGAGGTTGGCGCCGGGGTGCGCGATTTGAAACCGGGCGACTATGTTTCCGTCGAAACGCATATCCCTTGCGGCCACTGTCGTCAGTGTTTGAGCGGACAGAGGCACATTTGCCAGAATCTGAAGATCTTCGGCGTGGATCGCGACGGATGCTTCGCTGAGTACGTGGCAGTTCCGGGAATCGTGGTCTGGAAGAACGACTCGTCCATCCCGCTGGAGTACGCGGCAGTGCAGGAACCGCTCGGCAATGCGGTTTACTGCACATTGGTGGAGCCGGTAGCGGGGAAGACGGTACTGATCTTTGGCGACGGTCCGATTGCACTGCTCGCGGTCGGTGTCGCACGGGTCAGCGGCGCCGCACGGATCGTTCTGGCCGGGATGGAGCCGGCGCGCCTGGAAATCGCGCGTCGCATGGGCGCTGATGAAGTCATCAATGTTCTGCAAAACGATACCGTGTCCGTCATCCTCGACCGCACTGGTGGCGTGGGCATGGATGTCGTGCTCGAGATGGCCGGAGCGCAGAAGGCGATTGAGCAGTCGTTCAAGTGTGTGCGCAAGGGGGGGCGAATCTCCGCCTTCGGCATTCCCTCCGGTCCAGTCCAGTTGGACTGGAACAATGGCGTTGTCTTCCGGGGCGTGACGCTCTACGGGATCAATGGCCGCCTGATGTTCGACACGTGGATCACTGTTCGCAACCTGCTCGCCTCGAAGCGCCTCGACATTTCACCGGTCGTGACCCACAAGTTGCCGCTGGCAGACTATGAGAAGGGGTTCGACTTGATGATTACGTCACCCAAGACTTCGGGCAAGGTCGTGCTCTTCCCGCACGGTGTCAGCTAAACAGCGGCGATGATCATCGGTGTGGGGAACGACATCGTCGAGGTCACGCGGATGCGGCATGAACTCGACACGGCAGGTGTTGCGTTCCGGGATCAGGTGTTTTCCCCGGCGGAAATCACGTATTGTGAGGAGAAACGTTATCCGGCACGCCACTATGCAGCACGATTTGCGGCCAAGGAGGCCTTTTTCAAGGCGCTGGGCACCGGACGGGGTAACGGTCTTGGTTGGCGGGATGCGGTGGTGTGTCACGATGCCCAGGGGAAACCAGGCCTGGTTCTCTCTGGCGAGGCGTTGCGGCTGTCGCGGGAACGGGGGATCAATCGCGTGTTCCTTTCTCTCTCGCATACTGCCGAACTGGCCATGGCCAGTGTGATTCTGGAAGGCGAACCAGCGCCAATGACCAATGAGGTTCCACCTGAGTAAGATGAGATCCGGAAAAGACGGGCCGCGCAGGGCCGGCGGCTCGGCGCACGCATGGGTGCACGATTCGATCTGATCGCGAAGGAGAATGTCGTGGAGAATCTCAAGCAGTCTGTTTTGGATTATGTTCGCAAAGAGTATTTGGAGGAGGGTGACGATCGCGAACTGACGGTAGACACCCCACTCATTACCGGCGGGATTGTGGACTCGTTCTCGATGGTTTCCCTGAAGCGTTTTCTGGAGAAGACCTACAGCATCCACATCCCTGATGCCGAGGCCACCCCCCAAGCGTTCGACACGGTCACACGTATCGCGGCTCTGGTCGAGCGATTCCAGAAACGGTAGGAGACGAGCCATCAGCAGTAGTTATTCTGCGATAGGAGGGAGACATGACGTACAGCGAAGCAACACGCGCATGGTATCAGAAGGAACTGAAGGCGATCCATGACGCAGGCCTGTTCAAAGAAGAGCGTAGCATTCATGCCCCCCAAGGCGCGGAGATTGAAGTGGAGTACCCCGCGGGGGCTCCGGTCAGAACGGTCATTAATATGTGCGCGAACAACTACCTCGGATTATCGAGTCATCCGGACGTGGTGGAGGCCGCGCATCGCGGGCTGGACCATCGCGGTTACGGGATGTCATCCGTGCGATTCATCTGCGGGACACAGGACATTCACCGCGAATTGGAGCGCCAACTGACTGCGTTCCTTGGGACCGAAGACACGCTGTTGTTTCCCTCCTGCATGGATGCAAACGCGGGTGTGTTCGAAGCCATCCTGGGCGAACAGGATGTGATCATCGCCGACCGGCTGGTGCACGCATCATTGATCGACGGGATGCGTTTGTGCAAGGCGATGCAGGACACTTACAAGCACTCTGACATGGCCCACCTGGAGGAGAAGCTCCAGGAGCATCAGGACAAACGCGTCCGTATGATTGTCACCGATGGTGTCTTCTCCATGGATGGGGACCTGGCGCCGCTGGAACGGATCGTGGCCCTGGCGGAGTCGCACGATGCCATGGTGCTGGTGGATGACTCGCATGCGACGGGATTCATCGGGAAGACAGGACGCGGGACGCACGAGCATTACGGGGTCATGGGCCGCGTCGATGTCATCACGACCACACTCGGGAAGGCCTTGGGCGGCGCCTCCGGCGGCTGTGTCAGCGGGCGGCGCGAGCTGGTGGAGATGTGCCGTCAACGGGCGCGGCCGTATCTGTTCTCAAATACAGTTGCCCCAGTCATCGTCGCCGGGGCCTTGAAAGTTCTTGATCTGATTTCACGGACGACCGAACGCCGTGACAAATTGGAGCAGAACACGCGCTATTGGCGCCAGTTGCTCACCGAAGCAGGCTTCGACATCAAGCCGGGCGAGAGTCCGATTGTGCCGGTGATGCTGTACAATGCCAAACTGGCGCAGGATGTGGCGCGCGACCTCTTTGCCGAAGGCATCTACGCGGTCGGGTTCTTTTTCCCCGTGGTGGCCAAAGGGCAGGCGCGGATTCGCACACAGTTGTCCGCCGCCCACGAGAAACATCATCTGGACACTGCCCTGGCGGCGTTTGTGAAGGTCGGAAAGAAGTATGACATTCTGGGCAAGGGGAAGAAGGAGATCATCGAGCGCTACGGGGTTTAGCGAGCTGCTAAAAGAACGGACAAACTATCATTCTGGGGAGCGGAGCGACGAAGAATCTGCTTTCTGACAGAGGGCGCGCTACGCCTGATGAGGCGAATTCGAGAGAGAGGAAGAAGGGAATGCCATGAGCCGGCTGCCTCTTCGTAAGGTGATCATCGCGATAACCGCGGTCGGCGGCGTGATGGCGCTTCTCATTTGGGGGTTTGTCGAGGGTCGCAAGGAGGCCGCTCTGGAACGCGAACGTGAACAGCCAGTCGCCCCGCCGTTGCGCGTTTCGCTAACGGACGGACAAGTCGTCGTGACCGTTGACAAGGAGACGCGTGAACGCGGAGGTCTGGAGCTGGGGGCTCTGATGGCGGTCACGTTCCACCCGCGGACACGGGCCTATGCAGCGGTCGTCAACCTCGATCCACTGGCGTAACTGCAGGCGAACATCCGAAAGATGCAAGCTGGTTTCTCCGCATCGCAGCAGGAGTATGAACCATCACGCGCCCTGTACGATCTGGCCCGAATCGTTTCCGACAGGGATCTCGTCTCCGCCGAAGTCGCATGGCACAAGGATGAAGCTGATCTCCGTGCTCTGCAGATCGCGGCGCAACAGGAGTGAGGTGACACAATCGCGGCGTGGCTAATGGGAGGTAACAGAACACTCGAGAACTTGTTCGCTGGAAGGGAGTCTCTGGTTCGCGTCAGTCTCCCGGGAGGAGTGCCGTTCCCTTCTCCATCTAAGACTGCCGATGTGCAGGTCAGTGACTCGGTGGTTGTCTCGGCGCGGTTCCTCTCTGCTGCGCGAAAGAGCAATCCCCGCCTCCAAAGTGTCGATCTCCTCTATTTTGCAGAGATCCCACCACTGTTTTGCGTCGTCGGCAGCGATTTGGACTCTCTCGATCGCAAAGCTCCGGAGATCGCCCGAACGCTCTCCGACATACCCGGGGCAACGGAAATCCAGGTTCAATCACCTGTCGGCACGCCCCAACTGGCCGTTCGGCTCCGTTCAGACGACCTCGCGCGCTGGGGACTCAGCCCTGTCAATGTGCTCGAGACTGTCCGCATGGCCTTTCAAGGTGAGGTTGTGAGTCAGGTGTACGAGGACAACCGCGTGGTTGATGTGTCGGTCATTCTCGATCCTTCGGAGAGGCGGACCGTCGAACAGGTCGGAGCGTTGCCGTTGCGGAACAGCGCCGGGAATTATGTCTCCCTCCGACAGGTCGCTGATATCTATGTGACATCCGGGCGTTATGTGGTCCTGCACCAAGGCGCCCGGAGAGTGCAAACGGTGACCTGCAACGTCGCCGGGCGGGACGTCAATTCCTTCGTGGCGGAGGCACAGCGAAGAATCAAGCAAGCCGTGAACCTGCCTGCGGGGATGTATGTGGAATTCTCCGGTGCGGCGGAAGCGCAAACGCGCTCGCGGCAAGAGCTGGTCACTCATTCCTTGCTCGCCGGCGCTGGAATCATCCTGCTTCTATCTGTCGTCTTTGGTCGCGCGCGCAATCTTCTGCTTGTGCTCGTCAATTTGCCGTTCGCCTTGGTGGGCGGCATCCTGGCCGTGTTCGCTTCGGGTGGCTGGCTGACACTGGGGTCGATGGTCGGATTCGTAACTCTCTTCGGCATTACTCTCCGCAACTCGATCATGATGATCTCACATTACGATCACCTGGTCAATGTTGATGGCATGGCGTGGGATCAGGACACGGCGATCCGTGGCGCTGCCGAACGCCTGACGCCGATCCTCATGACCGCTCTCGTTACCGCTCTCGGTCTGTTGCCGCTCGCGATTGGGAGCCGTGCGCCGGGACGCGAGATCGAAGGCCCTCTCGCCATCGTGATCCTCGGCGGGCTCAC
The DNA here is from genome assembly GCA_036170655.1 of Candidatus Zixiibacteriota bacterium. GTDB lineage: Bacteria > Zixibacteria > MSB-5A5 > WJJR01 > WJJR01 > JACRMA01. The sequence continues at coordinate 11,411 of JAVHPP010000042.1, forward strand.
CACATCGACGCTGTTGAATCTCCTTGTGCTTCCGACCCTGGCGCTCCGGTTCGGCCGGTTCGGTGGCAAAACGGACCGCCCTTGAGTTTGCGAAGACCAACGCCTGGTTATCGTGCAGCTTGTGACGAACAGGCGGCGATTCTGGCAACGAGCCGTCAGAGTCAAAGAGTACACGTGGGGAAGGGCAGCATCGGGTTCGTGTTGGGGAAACGCCTCTGATGGTCCATGGTCAATTCCTCACGCTTACCTCAGAACTTTCGATTGTACTCCGCTTCGATCTGCTGTGCCGAGATCGACTCATCGAGGTAGTGGTTCTTGTCAGTTCCCATCCAACGTGGGTTCGGGTGGCGTCGCGTGATGCGATGGATATTCAGCAGATGACGAACAGTAATGTTGTCGGTCGTCGTGTTGTGGGCCCCGGCGCCACAACTGAGCGTGAACGAGGGATGGAGGGCGTTGTTCATGCCGCCGAGCGCGCCGAATGTTGACGGCATATTGACAAGAATACGGCTTGCATCGACGGCACGGGAGAAGCGCGCGATTTCCTCATCGCGGTCCGAATAGATAACGGCGGTGTGCCCGACCCCGCCAAAGCGGGTGATTTCGGCGCAACGCTGGATTGCGGCATCGGCATTGGCTTCCACGTAGAAGGCGAGGATCGGGGCGAGGATTTCCGCCGAGAGCGTGGTATCGGGCCCGACGGTGTCGAGCCGCGCCACGAGCAGTTTGCTGTCCGAAGGCACGCTGATGCCGGCGCTCTCGGCGATCCGGTGCACGGACTGGCCAACAACGGTGGCGCGCATGACCCGCTGCTCGCGGTCATAAGCCACACGCCCAACCTTCTCGATTTCATCGGGAGAAAGAAAGTAAACCCCCTGCCTCGTGAACTCGGCAATGACCGGACGGGCTGTTTCCTGCCCGACCACGACGGCTTGTTCGCTGGCGCAGACCGTCCCGTTGTCGAACGTTTTTGACGCGATGATCGATGCCACCGCGAAGGGCACATCCGCCGTGGGTCCGATATACACCGGGACATTCCCCGGGCCGACGCCGATGGTGGGTGTGCCCGACCGGGACGCCTTGCGCACCACCGAACTGGTCCCGGTCGCGAGAATCAAAGACAAGTGGTGGTCGGACATGATGTCGTTGATTGTCTCCGACGATGTTTTCTCGAGACATTGAATGCAGTCCTCCGGTGCTCCCGCCTGTACAGCCACCTGATAGCAGATCGCAGCGGCGGCGGCAGTGCAATGACGCGCCGCGCCCGGTGGGCTGATGATCAGAGGGTTGCGCGTCTTCATTGCGATCAGGATTTTGAAAATCGTCGTCGCGGTGGGATTGGTCACGGGGATGAAGGCCAGGATCGGGCCGATGGACTGGGCCACTTCCACAATGCCATTGCCAGCATTGTCGGACACGACACCGACCGTCCTCAGATTCTTGATGTCCTCATAGACCAGTTGGGTGGCAATGACGTTTTTCACGACCTTGTCCTGCCAGACCCCGAGTCCGGTTTCTTCGTGCGCCATCCGAGCCAACTCGACCCGGTGGTCCAGCGCGGCCAGATAGACGGCGCGCACAACCGCGTCAGTCTGCTTCTGGTCGAGGGCCCGAAAGGCGGCAGCGGCGGCGGATGCCCTGCGAATGATCTCCTGTGCGCGTGACATAGGATTTCAGGCGGCTGACCTGCGAAGGCCGGCAGACGCGGACAGGAATTTACTCCACGCGGGGTGCAGCATCAAGCGGCTTTCCCCGGGATATGCGCAGTGGGTTCTGTCAAGCAAGACGAGAAGTGATTCCGCCCCGTGGCTTCGCGGCGTAGAGTGTTTGGGGGGGAGAGCGGCGACGGATTTACCGGGAACAAAAACGCCGGATCGAAGCCCCGCGTTTCGTGAGAAATCACATGCGATGAGAATCCCCGACGATGAGCAGGTCCGCTGGCTGTATCTGGACCTCAACTCCTACTTTGCCTCGGTCGAGCAGCAGATCAATCCCAAACTGCGCGGCCAGCCGGTGGGTGTTGTGCCGTTGCTGGCGGGGAACCCCTGCTGTATTGCGGCCAGCCGCGAAGCCAAGGTGTTCGGAGTGAAAACAGGCACCTCGATGGTGGATGCGCGGCGGCTGTGCCCGGGGATTCGCATTGTCGAAGCGCGGCCGCAACGGTATGTGGAATACCATCACCAGATCATCGCAGCCGTCGAGTCGTGCATCCCGGTCACGGGCATTCATTCCATTGACGAGATGGCCTGCCGCTTGAGTGGTCCGGAACGGGATCCGGCCGTGTCACTGCGACTCACGCACAAGATCAAGGAGACGGTCCGTGATATAGTGGGAGTGGTATTAACATCCTCGATCGGCTTGGCGCCGAACCGGTGGCTGGCCAAGGTCGCCACCGACATGCAGAAACCGGATGGGCTGGTTGTGATTCGCCGCCGCGACCTGCCGCAAATCCTCTACTCTCTTGCCCCCATCGATCTTCCCGGCATCGGCCCGCGGATGAACAAACGTCTCGAGGTACGCGGAATTACGACTGTGCAACGTCTCTGCGAACTGACCGAAAAGGAGATGTCACATCTGTGGGGCGGAATCACCGGCCGGCGCTTCTGGCACTGGCTGCAGGGACACGACATCCCCGACGTGGTGACCCGCCGGAGTTCCCTCGGGCATTCGCATGTGCTGGGGCCCGAGGTGCGCAGCGAAGCGGGCGCTTACGGTGTGCTGCAACGACTGCTTTCCAAAGCGGCTGCGCGCCTGCGCCATGGTAATCTTTGGGCAACCGGCATGATCGTGTTTGTGAAGTGTTACAGCGGCCGCTCCTGGGAATCGAAAGCGTCATTTCAGGAGTGCCAGGACACATTGACGCTCTTGGAGACGCTGCGGATGCTGTGGCAGGAACGCCCATCGTTCGAACGCGCCACTCCGCAGATGGTTGGCGTGAGCTTCGTGGGGTTGGTCGCTGACGAGCGGCACAATCTGTCGCTGTTCGGCAGCGAACGACGCGAGGCGCTGTCCCGGGCGATGGACCGCGTCAACGCCCGGTACGGCCGCGATGCGCTCTACTTCGGCGGCATCCACGACTTCAAAACCACCGCCCCGACCCGCATCGGCTTCACCAGCATCCCCGAAGAGTGCGACTGGGCATGAGGGTCGCGGCTTGATTCCCGCAGAATCGTGCCGGAGCTGCTCACGGGCAGGGGCGGATTCAAACCTGCCCTGCTGAGACCTGAAATACAGAGGGCGGGTCTGAGACCCGCCCCACTATAGATCATAGTTTCCGACTTCGATGATGCTGGCTATCAGAAGCGTTTCTGGTACGCGTGACAGTACGGCTGACTGCCGGTATGTTCGTAGTAATCCTGGTGATACTTCTCCGCTTCCCAGAATGTCTCTGCCTTGGAGAGCTGGGTGACAACGTCGTATCCTTTGTCCTTGAGAATACGAATCAGGCGTTCGGCGGTCTGTCGCTGATCATCGTTGGTATAGAAAACGGCTGAGCGGTACTGATCTCCGATGTCGGGTCCCTGGCGGTTGATCTCCGTCGGGTCGTGGATTTCAAAGAACAAGCGCGCTAGTTTCTCGAAGGTTATCTTCGATGGATTAAACTGGATTTCAACCGTCTCCGCATGGCCGGTGCCGTGGGCACAGACATCCTGATAGGTGGGATTCTTTGTGTGGCCGCCCATGTACCCCACCCGCGTCCCGATGACCCCATCAGTCTTCTTCAGCATGTATTCCGTTCCCCAAAAACAGCCGCCCGCGAAGTAGGCTTTCTCTGTCTTCACTGTCGTTTCCGGGTCTGCGGCAACGAAGTTCAGCGAGATCGAATTGACGCAGTGACGCACGTTCCTGGGCGTGAGATGCTCACCGGCAAACACGTGTCCCAGATGCGCGCCGCAGCGCGCGCAGGTAATCTCCGTGCGGAGGCCATCCGCATCGACCGTGCGCCTGACCGCGCCGGGGATTTCATCGTCGAAACTGGGCCATCCGCACTCGGAGTCGAACTTGTCGGAGGACCGATACAAGGAAGCGCCGCATTGCTTGCACGTGTAAGTGCCCTTCTCGTGGGAATTGGTGAACTTGCCGGTGAACGGCGGTTCGGTTCCCTTGTGGAGGATCACACGTTGTTCCTCCGGTGTCAGCCTATTGAGTGTCACGGTACTCTCCTCCGAACGTATTGTCAACGCCATGACAACCACACCACAGACTACGGCCACCGCCATCGGAATGAAGAATCGCCATCGGAAACTTCTCCGCTTGAACATCAAGTGTTCGCCCCTTTCCAGCCTACTCAACTCCCCAGTCTGATGCAAGTGCCTTTCGCTCTCACTTAGACGCGCGCGGGCGTCGAATTGTTCCCGGAGCCGGCGACCTTGGAGGCCCCGTTGTTGGCCAATCCGGTCGAAAGACAAGATCCGCTTCCCTCCTTGATTGCCGGCTTTCACATTGCTTTCTTTCGGTGGCGGCCTGACGGTTCGCCCGCCCGGGACCAAGCCAAGCATATACGGATCGCTCCGATGACGACTGCGAAGCAGACAGGGCAAGGCCACTCGTTCAAAACACCCTACGATCAGCCGGAGGTCTATGACATTGCCTTTGATTTTCGCGATCTCGACGCGGAGTGCAATGCGCTCGACGCGATCTGCGAGGAATATCGCGGCGGCAAGCCGGCGTCGTTTGCGGATCTGGCCTGCGGCTCGGGTTTTCACTGTGTGCAATATGCGCAACGCGGGCTGCGTTCATTCGGAATCGACATCAACCCCGCGATGCTGGACTTTGCCCGCCGCAAGGCACGGCAGGCCGGCGTGACCGTCGGGTTTTTGCTTGGGGACATGGCCGAATTCACGCTACCGGAGCCGGTCGATCTCGCCTTCTGTGCAATGGCGTCGTTTCACCACCTACTGACCAATGATGATATTGTAAGGCATTTGCGCTCGGTGGCACGCAATCTCACGTCCGGCGGCCTCTACGTGATCGAAGCCAACCATCCACGCGATGTCTTCCGTACGGGCAAGTCGCTGCACAACGAGTGGGAGGCGCAGCGGGGCGAGACAGTTGTGCATTCACGCTGGGGATTTGACGACGACCCATTTGACCCAATCACCCAGATTGCCCAGTGCCGTGTCCACATCGAGGTGCGGCAAAACGGGCACACGACAAAGATGGACTTCATCGCCCGCGACCGTTCACTCACCCATCAGGAATTCAATCTGCTGATCGGGCAAGCCGGGGTCTTCGATCCCGTGGCGTGGCTGGGCACACTCGATGTGAGTCAGCCATTCGATAACAGCAAGCAGTCGCTGCGCATGATCCCGGTGTTGCGGAAGAAGTGAGCGTCATCCACGCTGGAGGGCCGGAGGAACCATGATATCTGTTAAAGACAAGTCGGTCATCATCACCGGCGCCTCGCGCGGGGTGGGGCGGGCCACCGCCATGATCTTAGCGCAACGTGGCGCGCGTGTGGCCTGTGTCGGGCGTGATGAGAACGCATTGCACGAGGTCGTGGAGCGGATCACCAGTGCGGGTGGGCAGGCGTTCAACATTTTCTGCGACGTGCGCGACGAGTGGTCAGTCAAGCGCACGGTCGAGTTTGTGCTCGCGCAATACGAGTCGGTCGACATCCTGATCAACAACGCCGCGGTCGGTATTCACGGCCGGATTGAAGACTACTCGCTCGCCAATTGGCACGCGACGATCG
>JAVHPP010000043.1:0-16956 GCA_036170655.1 Candidatus Zixiibacteriota bacterium
GCCACCGCGCCGAGTGACGTGGCGGCCTGAAGCTTATCGTCGCGGATATCCACCGCAATGACGCTCGCGCCAAAAGCGGTGGCCACCTGAACGATGTTCAAACCGATCCCCCCGCAGCCGAAGACGATAACTTTGTCCCCGCCCCGAACCTGGCCGCGATTCTTCACCGCATGATACGGAGTCGAAACAGCGTCGGCGATTATTGCGCCTTCGATAAGCGGAATCGACTCGGGCAGGATAAACGAGTCTTTGGCTGGCGCAACCACATATTCTGCATAGGAGCCGTCTATATCGTTGCCGAACATCTTCATATTCACGCAGATATTCTCGCGCCCCGTGCGGCAGTTGAAACATCGTCCGCAGGTGAGCACGGCGGGAAGCAGAACGCGATCGCCGACCTTGCGGTCGGTGACGCCGGCGCCGACGGCCGCGACGATACCTGACGCTTCGTGTCCGAGGATCAAGGGCGGTTTCTTGAAGGTCGGGACGCCATGATCGATGTAGTGCAGATCGGTGTGACAGACACCGCAAGCGGCAACTTTGACAAGAATGTCGCCAGCCTGCGGCTGGGGCGTGGGCCATTCGCCAACAGTCAGTGGGACATTCGGTTTCTCGAAGATGGCGGCTTTCATCATGGTCTTCCCTCTTTGATGCCAATTCCCGGATTCCGACGGCGCAGGTCAACCCAGTGGGTCGCCTCTACTGGTCTTTCCAGACCGGTTTGCGTTTCTCCATGAATGCGGCAAGACCTTCGCTGGGGTCCTGCCCAGTCATCAGATCGTTTAGATAAATCGCTTCCGCCTCATCCAATGCGTGCCCGAAATCCGGCATGACGATACGCTGAAAGGCGCGCTTGGCCTGCATCAGTGAGAAAACGGACAGCAACCTGAACTGGCCCATAAATTGTTCCACCCTCTGCGCGAAATCCGCCGCGGGGAAAACATGATTCACCAACCCGATGGACGACGCCTCGGTAGCGTTCAGGACACATCCCGTAAAAACCAACTCGGCGGCTTTCTTGACCCCCACGATCTGCGACAAATGCGCGATGGCCAGGGGCGGAAAGACACCCAGTTTGATTTCGGGCACACCGATCTTCAAATCGTCAGAGGCCAGCACGATGTCGGCGAAGATGGCTAATTCCATGGCGCCACCATAGGCACCCCCATGCGCTGCGCACACAGTCGGCATCGGCAATCGGTGCATCAGACGGAATGTCTGGTGAAATGTCCCGATCATCTGTCCTGCCATTTCCTTCTTGTGTTCCGGGACATCGACACCGGAGGAAAACATCTTGCCCTCGCCGTCAATCAGCAGTGCGCAGACGTCATGCCTTCCAATCAACGATTCGAGATAGGCGTTGATTTCCGAGAGCATTGCGATATTGAGCACGTTCAAGGGCGGACGGGCCAGCGTGAGATGCGCGAGGCGATCGGATTCGGCGGTCTTGATCAGTTGGAAGTTCTTCATTCCCCTCCCGATGACGCTGCGGTCAGGCCTTGAGAGCGGGCACGGCAAGCCGTGCCCCTACGCATAATTGATTGATCATCGAAAGAAGGCGCACGCCGTGCACCCCTACATTCCGGGTTATCATCCGTCCTATCCCTTGAGCCTTTAGTCATCGTCCGTTGCCTTTGTCCTCAGATGTACTGCCCACCGTCCACCTTGATGACTTCGCCGGTGATGTGGCGTGACCCATCGGAGCAGAGGAACAGCACGACCGCAGCGACGTCGTCACAGGTGCCGAGACGGCCGAGCACTGTCTCCGCCAGCGACTTCGTCTTCGCCTCTTCCGGCATGGTCGCGACCATGTCGGTTGCGATCAGACCGGGCGCGACCGCGTTCACGTTCACGTTGGCAGCGCCGAGTTCGCGCGCGAGCGTCTTGGTCAAACCAATAATCCCCGCTTTCGACGCGGCGTAGTTGGCCTGCCCGAACTTCCCTCTCATGCCATTGATGGAGGTCATATTGATGATGCGGCCCGACTTTTGCTGACGGAACACGGGGACCGCTGCACGAATAAAATTAAATGTCCCTTTCAGATTCGTATTGATGACGGCATCCCACTGCTCGTCCGTCATTTTCCAAGTGACACCATCGCGGTTGATACCCGCGTTGTTCACGAGAATGTCGAGGCCGCCGAAGTCAGCACGGACCGAGTTAACCATTTGCTGAACTTGCGGTGCGTTGGCGACGTCGCACGCATAAGCATGGGCCCGTCCTCCGGCGGTTTCGATCGCAGCGGTCACGCTCTGCGCTTCGCTTTCGTGACGGCGGTAGTTGACGGCAACGCGGCAACCCTGGGCACCCAAGGCGCGGGCGATCGCGGCGCCGATACCCAATGATGCACCGGTAACAATCGCGACGCGATCCTTCAGTTCGGGATAGATTGTCATTGCCTGACCTGAGATGCGGGCGGGGTCAGGGCATGACCACACTGCCCACAGAAAGCAAACTCTGACGGGAGGGCATCGGCGCCGCACGACGGGCAAGTTACGGAGTACGATCCCCAGAGAAATTCGACGCTTCCGCCCTCAGCCATTTTGCGCCGCAACCCACGGTAGTCAACTTTGCGTTTTTGCACAAAGGCACGCATGCCTTCGTTGGGTTCGCCGCAGGCGAAATGTGTGGTCAGCCAGTCCCGGGCATGACCGATGGTTTGGTGCCAGGCCAGTTCCTTCCAGAAGTTGACCTGCGTACGTGTATAGCGTGTGCACTCGGTGAACTTGTCGAGCAACTGCTGGACCAGTTCATCGACGGCATCATCCAGTTGCGCCCGCGGGACGACGCGGTTGACAAGTCCCCACTCGAGGGCTTGAGCTGCCGGGATGCGCTGGTTGAGCAGGAGCATCTCGCGGGCACGGCGGTCGCCGACCATGATCGGCAGCCATTGTGTCCCTCCGCCGCAGGCGACCGACCCGACATTGGTGCCGATCTGACCGACAAAGGTATCGTCGGCCATGACGGCGAGATCGCAGGCCATCTGCGATTCATTGCCGCCGCCGACGGCCATTCCGTTGATGCGGGCGATCGAGGGCTTGCCCAGGTTGAGAAGCGATTCCAGATACGCGCGGAACAGGCCCATGTACTTGTAGTAATCGCGCGGCCTCTTGGTGTAGTACGCCTGGTATTCCTTGACGTCGCCACCGGTGGAGAATGCTTTGTCACCGGCCCCAGTGTAAACGACGACCGCGATGGCGTCATCCCAGGCGGCATCGGTGAAGGCGGCGATCAGCTCCTTGAGGGCTTGCGTGTTGTAGGCATTGTAATGACCGGGCCGGTTGATCGTCACTCGCGCCACCGGACCTTTCTTCTCGTACAGGATCTCGGTGAACCGGCAATCTGCGGGTTGGCGTGCCTCAAACAGATTCATGCCACAAATCCTCCTCTTGTCCCATGTGACGCAGTTCGTTTTTACACCGAACGCGACCGGCGGAAGCATCATGGTTCACGGTCAACCCCCTGCAAGAAAACCGTTGTCATCTGGCGCGCCAGATGTTCGGCGGGACCATCCGTGGCCGGTTTGTACCATGTGTAGATCCAGTTGATCATGCCAAAGAGAGCCATCGTAGTAATCCGGGGATCGAGATCGCGACGCCGCCGCGACTTGAGCAACTCGGCCACGATTCCAAGGCACAGGTTATAGTAACTGCGCCGCATGCGCCGCATCCGGCGTCCCATCTCCCCGTCCAGGGCTTCCGATTCATGCGAAAGGACCTTCATTTCGGTGATGTGAGCGGCGAAGAACTCCAGATGATTGCGGATCAGACGTTCGACCTTCTCTGCTGGCGTCGCCGCCGGGGAACACTGCGACAGGGGTCGGATCAATTGTTCGAAGGCGGCGCGCTGCAATTCATAGAGCAGTTCATCCTTACCGGCAAAATAGTGGTAGAGTCCCGACAGACTCATCCCCGCGGCCCGGGCCAGATCCCGCATCGAGGCCCGCGCGAACCCCCGCTCGGCAAACAGCCGCGCTGCGGCAGAGCGCACACGGTCCCCCGGTGTTTCGACGTCAGGGTTGGATGTCTTGGTGGTCCGTCGCGGCATGGCATCTCCGGTGGAACCGAGCGAACGTTCGTTCGAAGGCAATGTCGCCTGGCCGAGCTCTTGTGTCAAGGATGTTCATGACATTTTCTGCGAGAAACGAAAGGACAGACCCTCGAACATAACTAAATTAGTTACAATTGCGGAGGGACGGGATCCCCGGGGCCTTCGCTCTCACCGGCGGCCTCTCCCGGAGAAGCGAGGCGATTACGCAGGGTCTGGCGTGAAATCCCCAAGAGACGCGCCGCGTGGACCTGATTGCCCCGTTCCCGCGCGAGCGCCCGCGCCAGCATCTCGCGTTCGAGGACTGGCAGGATCGGACATTGCGGGTCCTGGTCAAACTGCGCCGCCAACCGGCTGAAGACAGCGTCCAAAAGCGACTCTGCCTCCCAATCCTCACGGGAGATTTGGGGCGAAACGGCCTCACCCGCAAAAGAGACCGATTCCGGCAGCAAGGTTGGCCCTGTGGACACGATCAGGGCGCGGTCGATCACGTTCTCGAGTTCGCGGACATTCCCTCGCCACGAGTGCGCCATGATCTTGTCCATCGTCTCCGGCGGGATCTGATTGACCTGTCGGTCCCGGCGGCGGTTGCTGCGGGCGAGGAAGTAGCGAACCAGACGCGGGATGTCCTCGCGGCGTTCGTCCAGCGGCGGCAGCTCGATCGTGAAGACATTCAGACGGAAGTAGAGGTCCTCGCGAAAATGCCCTTCACGGATGAGTTGTGTAAGATCGCGGTGGGTGGCTGCGATGATGCGCGCATCGACGTGGATCGATTCGCTGCCGCCGACACGCTCCATCACCCCGTCTTGAAGAACACGGAGAATCTTGGCTTGGGTGCCCGGGCTCATGTCGCCGATTTCGTCGAGAAACAGGGTCCCGCCATTGGCGCGCTCAAATTTCCCCAGTCGGCGATGCTCAGCCGATGTGAAGGCGCCGCGTTCATGACCAAAAAGCTCGCTTTCCAGCAATCCTTCGGGGATGGCGGCGCAGTTGACTGCAAGAAAAGGCTTCTCGGCGCGGCGGGAATGGTGATAGATCGCGCGGGCGACCAGTTCTTTGCCGGTGCCGGAGGCGCCGCGAATCAGCACACTGGCATCAGACTGAGCCACCCGTCCAATCTGCTTGTACACCTCCTGCATGGCGCGCGATTGTCCGACCAGCGTGTCGGTATCGCCGACAGACTCCTCACCACCATCGAGCAGGTCGACCTTCCGGGTCATGAGACGATAGGCATTGGCCGCCTGTTCCGCGAGACGTTTGATGTCGTCGACCTCGAATGGCTTGAGCACGAAGTCGTAGGCGCCGCGTTTGACCGCCTCGATCGCCACCTCGGTCGTGCCGAAGGCGGTGATGACAATCACCGGAATCTTGTTGTCGATCTGCTGGACCCGGGAGAGCACGTCCATGCCCGACAAACCGGGCATGCGCAAGTCGAGAAAGATCACGGAATACGCGCCTGGGTGAATCCTGGCCAGCGCCTCTTCGCCCGAAGCGGCTTCGTCGATTTCGTAAAGTTTGGGATCGAGGAGGCGGCGGAATGCGAACCGCAGGTTCTTATCGTCATCAACGATGAGCACGTGATACATGGGCCTCTTCCTTTCGCCGGCCGTGCAGGGTGATGATAAAACTGGTTCCCTTGTCTTCGTGGCCCTCTGCGCGGATCGTCCCCTGGTGTTTGTCCACGATGATGCTGGCGATGGACAGACCCAGCCCGGTACCGGTCGCCTTGGTGCTGAAGAACGGTTCGAAGATTCTCTCTTTGAGTTCGTTGGGCAGACCCGGCCCGGAGTTCCAGATTGTCACCGTAACGCCATCGTCGCCGTCGGGTGCGGTGGTCATCCGGATCTCGCCGCCGCGCGGGGTGGCCTCGACCGCATTGAGCAGGATATTGACGAAGACCTGACCGATCTGGTCGCTGTCAGCCCAGACAGTTCCCGCATGGGGGTCATATTGTTCGCTCAGTTGCACACCCTGAATCTGGACCTGCGGTCGCATCAGACTGGCGATGCGCGAGAGGGTTTCGTCCAGCCGCACGAGGGAAAATTCCGGCTCACGCGGACGGGCAAATTGGAGGAAGCGCAGAACGAGCGCTTTGATCTTGTCAATCTCGGCCGCCACGATCCCGAGGTCGCCGTTCCTGACATCATGGGGGGGCGTTTGCTCACGCAACGAGTGAATCAGCACTTTGATGGTCGTCAGCGGGTTGTTGATCTCGTGGGCGACGGAGGCCGCCATCATGCCGACCGAAGCCAGACGGTCGGCGGTGATCAATTGTTCGCTGGTTGTGCGGAGCGCAATCTCTCGTTTCTCGAGCTTTTGCACGGCGACACTCGCGAGGGTGGTTGCGGCGCCAACGGCAATCAGAAGAATGATTCCCATCACGAACCAGAAAACACGTCGCAGACGGTTCAAGCCCGCGAAAACCTCGTCAGAATCCTGCTCGACCAGAATAGTCCATCCCAGTGACGGAAGCCGCTGGTAAGCGCCGAGCATCACGGCGTCACGGGCGTTACGATACCGCAGGATGCCTGCCAGGTTGCCATTGTTCTGGTGTACGCCCAGCGAGCCGGGCCAGCGTATGCGGGCGCCCTGTTCAACGCAGTTCAGGGCGAGTCCTGTGGAATCAAAGAGAAACACCCGCAGTTTCTCACCGGCGAGACCGTCGTCCAGTAGTTGATACATGGGACCGGGTGAGACAACTCCAAGGATGAAGGCACGGCGTGTGCCATCGCGATCAACAACCGGCGCATAGATGGGCAACTCGGCGCGGGTAGTGTCTGGACTCAGCCGGTGGGTGGCAACAAATGTTTGCCCGGTTTGAATGGCTGTGAGACCATCATGGTCGGGGATCGAGGAAAAGGTACTGGGCGCACGCCACTCCCCGCTGTTAGCGAAGACAGCAATCGATCGATAGCGGCCGCCGAAGACACCCCGCACACGGTCGAGCACGTCGGCAAGAGAGTCTACGGCGGGACCATCACCGGCGTCCGCACGTTTCACCCAATGATTGATCGAGGCAAGATGGCCAACTGCCGCCAGATCAAACTCGCGTTCCCCAACCCAATCTCGGAGCCGCGCGGCCTGATCGGTGGCCAAGGTGGTCAGCCGAATCTCGACTTCGCTGGTGATCGATCCGCGGGCGCCCCAGAAGAGTGCCAGACCGGCGATGAGGACGGGCACACAGATCATACCCACGAGCAGCATGACAACTGTGAACCGGAGCCGTTGATAAGGGGATTTGGGGAGCGAGATCGGCATCGGGATCGACAGGTGTTGTCGGCCGGACAGAGTGCCTGCCAGACGGCGGACACGCAGGCCCACACCTTCTAATGTGTGCAATTTAGGACCGGCAGACAATCAGGAGATAAAGAAATGCCGAGGCCATGCGGGCGCTCGTACGCCCGCACGACCCCGGCCGCGAGGTTTCAGGCTGGGAGGCGGGCCTACTTGGCCATCGCCGCCTGATCCTGACCGAGCGAACGTGAGTACGCCACATGGAGGTCACGGTAGGTCGTGCGGAGCGATACTCCACAGGCCTTGGCGATTTCCTCGAGCGGCATTTGCCGATTGGTCCAGAGCAGTTGGTGCACCAGATTGATGCGTTGCTTGCGGTTCATCGTTCCTCCCATAGGTGAGACTGTTCGGGTTAAAAGTTGTCTGCCTCTGCTTTCAGCTCCAAGTCAGTGATCCATGTGGTATGACGCCAAGCGCTGCCTACACGCGCCCGGGGTCGGCTGGTCTTTTCGGGCGAAGGTCTTCATCCCGTGGCGATACATCCTTTGTCGAGTGAATGAGTTCGCCTCCATCAGATAACTCAGCCCAACAGTGCGGGCAATAGTGTCCTCCGGGCACGTTGCAGAGGAGCCAGTCGCTTTCTGTCAGCTTACTTGAGCATCGTGGACATTGCATCGCGGCCTCCCAAACAACCGTCACAGACAGTGCCAGCAACCGTCGTGCCACCGCGCAATTCCGACAGATTATCACGTAACGAATTACACGCCTTTGCATTAGAGTGAATTGAATACTGCGTCGCAGTCCCTGCTCCGAGCCGGCCGCCAATTTTTAGACAGAATGCCTAATCTTGTTGTCAAAAAGTGGACACCAAAAGCGATCCGGGTCGGCTGTGCAGACAAGACCGCTGGATGACGTAGCGGAGCCGCTTTCCGTCTTGGTATCTGGTTTGCGTTTATGCTTGACAGCCTTCAGGGACTGAAAAGCAGCCCGTCTTAGGCGGGCAGTACAATTGAATGAAGGCCAAAGGGATGCGAAGATTGGGACAAGCACCCCAGAGAGCAGGCAGACAATGGCTGGTCAACGGTTTGCGGATTCTATGAATATGAATTATCTCAGCGGTGGTAACTTGACAAAAGCGCCTTCAAGTGCTACATTGGTGAGTGTTCGTGAAGAACTTAGGAGGATCGAACGTACTCCATTATACCGCAATCGATTACTGTCTGGGACGGGTGTCACGCAGCCAGCCCCGCTGGCATTGCAAAGCCACCTTGCCCGAGGCGACTCGACCAGTAGAACAAGTCTCTACTACCGGGTCAGCAACACAAAGTGGGCTGGCTCAGCCCATCACAGGATGATTCAAGAGTCTTTCGCGAGCCGGGGGGCTTGCGTCCAATTTCTCGCGTGGGCGAAGACTTTTTGTGGCACTCAGTGCGGATTCCCGGGGGTGACGCTTGAATAATGTCTGCTCAGGAGGCGCGTTGCGTAAATTCCCTTTGATCCTTCGCGTGGCTGGTCTGGCTCTTTTTGTGATGATCGCCATGTGGCCACCGGCACAGGCCACAATGCCAGCGTCCAACCTGTCAACAGAACAGTCGGAGACGAGACCAGGGGTGATCGCCGATTCCCTGTCGCAGATCGCCGCCGGTTACTACGTTGCCGAACCTTCGGTACAAACCATTCTCGACGAAGCGGCGCCGGGCCTGTCGGCAGCGAGAGACGAGCGAGTGTCGGAATGGTTCTGCACGCCTCCGGGCATGGTCGTGGTCCGGGTCGTGGCCAGGTATAGTAATGCGTCCCGTGAAAATGGTGTTGGGTGGTACTCGATCCATTCGCCTTCGGACCCGCTCGTTGTGCTGCCACCGTCTGTCCAGGTGGGCGATTCGGCCGTGTTCTTTTTGAGCGCTGGCGACTCGCTCGGATGGACGTTGATTCGTACCTCCGGGAGCTCATGGCGCAGCCAAATGGCGCTTAATCGCGACAGGCAGTCCCATGTCAAGGTCTACCAGACCGCGAATCCGGAAGAGTATCTCCTGTTCTGGGAAGATCTTGGCGGCCTGACCGACAATGATTTCAATGATTTGGTGCTGCTGGTCCGCCTGCCGGTCAGCGCCCCCAAGCTGTCGGTCACACCGATGCGGACACCCGGTCTGCGATGGCGTCCGGGTACTCCCATCGACTTGAGCATTACTGCGAGTCACTACGATTGTGACAACGATTCCTTGACGCTGAAATTGGTCGATGGTCCCGGCACATTTGGCGGGGCACGTGGCATCGGGCTGGTCAAAGGCCAGCACCAATTTACTCCTCCAGCAACCGGCTTGTATTCGTTCGTCTTCGCGGCCAAGAGCAGCGCGGGAGCGTCAGCGTACGACACATTGACGCTGGGCGTGAACGCACCGCTGACCCCGGAGATCTCTATCAACATGAACAACACGATGACGATTTGCCGTCCGGAGACCGTCTGTGTTCCGTTTCACGTTCTCAGTCCCTGTCCGTTGAGTGGATTCCGGACCAGTTCACCGGCGTTTGTCAAGTTGCCGGACAGTTCGCTGTGCATTTATGTTGACCGCACGAGCAGTTTCTCTGTCAGTCTGGTGGCGCTCGATCAGTGCGGCGGCAAGGATTCCGTCCGGGTGGGCTTCAACATCACGCGGAATCAGCCAGCGGCGGTAATCGCCCCAAGTGTGATCGATACGCTGCTATGCAAGGCCAGCTGGATATGTATTCCCATCGGTGTCACCGGGACCGCGCCAGTCAGCGTCAGCGCGGTCTCCCCTGCCGTCTACAATGCCAACACGAAGACCGTTTGCTACAAGGTGAACACTCCGGGGACGCATCACGTGAAGATGATTGCCGCCAACAGTTGCGGGCCGGAGACCACCGTGACGGAGATCCACGCGGTGTTCAACTCGCCGCCGACGATCTCCGGCATTCCCAATGACACGGTCAAGGTTTGCCAGACAAGCGGGCCGTATTGCTTTGGGCCAATCACGTGCAGTGATCCAGACGGGAATGGGAACGGTTGCCTGCTGGGGCAGTGTCCCGGATCGTTTGACGGACAGTATTGGTGCTACACACCGTCAGGCCCCGGAACCGTGGTCGCCCTCTTTTACTCCAGCGATGCCTGCGGCGCCGTGACCCTGGACACATTGATCATCCGGTTCGGCGCGGGCAGCGTCAAGCCGAATATCACGTTCACCGACGTGGCGGCAAAGCTCTGTGCACCAGATTCGGTTTGTGTTCCGTTTTCCATCTCGAATCCAAGCCAACGCCCGCTGCATCTCTCCTTGTCTGGCGTGGGCGCGTTGCATGCGAACGACTCCACTGTTTGCCGCATGATCAGTGCAGCCGGTATCTACACAGTTAAGCTCATCGCGACAGACGATTGCGGAAGCGCTGATACGGCGCAGGGTCAGATCACCGCGACGATGAACCAGGCACCTGTGGTCGCCTGCACACCGCCGGCAGCAACGACCATCTGTGCGGGCGCGCCGGCGTGTGTGCGGTACACGGCTTCTGACACCGATGGCGGCCTCCTGCGGATCGACATCGACGCCGGCGGAACGAAAATCGTGCGACAGGCATTCTCCCCCACGACGGATTCTGCCTGTATCAATGTCACACAGCCCGGCGCTCAGACCGTACGCGTCATTGTGACGGACTCGTGCGGAGCGGCCGATACGTGCACGTCGATATTCACCATGACGGTCAACACGCCTCCCACCGCTTCCGTTCGCGACACGGCAATCAATCTTTGCAGTCCACAGTCGATCTGCATTCCATACAGTTGTTCCGACCCGGATAACAATCTTGTGTCCTGCGCGGCCTCCGGTACAAAATCCGGAACGGCAAATGGGACGACTTTCTCTTTCACACCGGACACCGCCGGTGTCTATCGCGTGACCGTGCTGGCCACCGATGCTTGCGGACAGACGAGTCAGAAGATCGCCAATGTTGACGTGCGCTACAACGCGGCGCCGACGATCACATTGACGGACTCGATCATCTTCAACGCGACCGACAAGGAAACGGTGTGTGTCAGCTATACGGCCACCGATCCGGAAGGAAAACCGCTCACAATTGCGAACATCGGCGGCATCTTGCGGACCGCGACGCACCAGTTCTGCGTAGTGGCGAGCGCTGGCAATGTTGTCTGCGGACGGATCATTGCCACGGACCCGTGCGGCAAGGCCGACACATCCCAATTGTGTGTCCAGACGATCGCGAACCCGACACCCAAACCGAACATTCCTGACACCATCCGGACACGCTTCTGCGGCACCGGCGATGTCTGCGTACGCTTTTCCCTCGGCCCTTCTAATTGTCCGCCGTTGACGCTGTCGGCGCTTAATGGCGGGGTGGTGCACACGCAAGATTCGACTTTGTGCCTCATGGTGTACGGACCGGGGACCTATCTCACGGGCTTGGTTGCACGGGACAACTGCGGCGCCGAGACGACGATCGTGATCATCCAGGTGAAGGCCAACAACCGACCAGTAATTGTCTGCCCGCAACCCGAAGTGTTCCGGATCTGCCACGATACGACCATCTGCCTGATCGTGGCCTACGCCGATCCAGACAGCAATTTCGCCAATGCGTCGGTATCGTACGGCACGGTGGCGCCCGCCTTCAAAGGGCTCTTCAAAGTGTGCATGCCGGTCGACACGAGCGGATGGTACACATCGCGGCTGATCGTACGGGATTCGTGCGGCGCGGCCGACACCTGTGACCTCGCGATGCGTGTGTTGCGCAACACGCCGCCGAAAGTCCTGATGCCCAATGACACAGCCCTGTTCCTCTGCTTCCCGCGCGAACTGTGCTTTCCGGTCAGTTGTTTCGACCCGGATTACAACATTGTACAGTGCGGCCCTGTCAGCCTTGGTGATGCTCACTGGGACGGGACCAGTCTCTGCCTAACGCCCATCGCCAATGGAACTTATCAATGGGTATTTACGGTGCTGGACGCCTGCGGGGCGCTCGCGGTGGACACATTCCGGGTCACAATTCAGCTCAACCGTCCGCCGACGATCACGGCGCCGCCCAGCACCCATTTTGTGCTGTGCCAACCGGAGACCGTGTGTGTGCCGTTCACGGTTTCTGACCCGGACGGGGGAACCTTGATCGTCCTTTCGGACAAAGGTGTCGTCCGTAACGGTCAAGTCTGCCTCTATCGTCAGACCATCGGGACAGAGAACGTCCAGTTGATCGTGAAGGACTCCTGCTGTTTTGCGGACACGACAACCATCGCAGTCACATTCGATCTGAATGCGCCGCCGACGGTAACAGCGCCGGGAGATTTCACTCGCAATGTCTGCGGGCTGGGCCAGGTCTGCTTCGGTGTGAACATCCATGATGACCGGCCCCAGTGGACAGCGTCGGTCGCGCCGATTGGCGTCTTCAATCCCACCGATACGACCGTGTGTTTCTATGCGGATACATCGGGGACGTACCGATTGATCGTTACGGCCACCGATTCCTGCAAAGCCATATCGTCCGACACAGTCAATGTCCGGGTGAACTTCAACCATGCGCCGGTGGTTGTTGCGCCGAGCAGCACGCCGTTGACCGCCTGCAGCCCCGGAACGGTCTGCGTGGGCGGAATCTCGGTTACCGATCCAGATGGCAATTTGAAACGCACCTACCTGACCGCCGGCACCGGCACGCTCGACGTCCCGGCGGGGACACTCTGCTTTGCCGCCAGCACGTCGGGGACATACTGTTTTGACATCACGGCCGAGGATTCCTGCGGGACCACAAGCACGCGGCGCATGTGTGTCGTGGTGTCGCTGAACCATGCGCCAACCGTTACGATCAGCGGCCTGCCGACAACAGCGTTGTACCTGCACCCGACACAAGTCTGCTTTAGCGTGGGGGCAACCGATCCGGATCCGGGGCAGCTCTTTGATCTGCAAATGGTTGAGGGCGCCGGTGTGTTCACGCGCCAGATCGGACGGTCGAGCATCAATGCGCAGCATTGTTTCACGGCTGACACGACCGGCTGTTACCGGTTCATTTTTGCGACCGCCGATTCGTGCGGCCTTGCTGGCCGCGACACGGCGACGATCTGTATCCGGATCGAGCCGCCCGATTCGCTATTTCAGATCTGCATCGATACGGTTCAGTCGCTGAGCGGCCGTAATGTCACGGTCAAGACACGCGGCATTCGCCTGATGGAGATGGGCGGGTACAACTTCCTCATCTGCTATGACCCGACCATGCTGCACTTTGTCGAGGCCGCTCCGGACACTGCCTTGTCACAGTGGGAGTACTTTACTTTCCGCATCGGCTCGGGGACGAATTGCCTGCCCTGCGGTACCGGGGTTATCCGTCTGATCGGGATTGCGGACATGAACAACGGTTCACCGCACCCGCCGACAGAGGCCTTCCTGCCGAAGGGTCCGATGCACAACCTCACCTTTTTCGTGACCGCCGACCGGACATTCATCAATATGTGCGGGGCGGTACGGTTCTGCTCATACGAGTGCGGCGACAACACGATCTCGAGCCGTTCGGGGGACACGCTGTATACGGCGTTCACCGGCGTGGCCGACTCCTGCTTCCGGGGCCCCAAGAACATTCCGGTCCGGGCCATCGATTTCTGCGACGGGAGTGTCTGCATCATCCCGCCGCCAGACGACCGCGGTGACATGAACTTGAACGGGATCGCCAACGAAGTGGCCGATGCAGTCCTGTACAGCAACTACTTCATCTATGGCCTCAAGGTCTTTGATCCGATTTACAAGGAGAACCAGATCCTGGCGTCGGATGTGAACTGCGACGGTCTTGTTCTCACCATCTCCGACCTCGTGCGCATGATTCGTATCGTGACTGGCGAAGACCAGGCACAAGGGTGCCCCGGTGGTCCGGCGAAGGTTGTCGCCGCCGAATACCGGGCGACGGTGACGGCAGAACGGGAGTCGGGACGGCTCACGGTGTACGTAACCGGCGAGACGGACTTGGGTGGTGTCTTTGTCCGCCTGACAACCAAGAGAGGCAAAGTGAGCCCAATAACATGGGCCGCTGATTTGGGAGGGCTGACGTCCTACCAGAGTGTGGGGGACGGAGAGGTGCGGGCGCTATTGGTCGCGCGGCGCTCCGGCACAAAGCTGGCGAGCGGTACCCACCTTCTGTTCACAATGCCTTGGGATGGAGTGGGAGAATGCCAGGTGCAGGACGCTCAGGCGTCGACCGTCATGGGTGATTTCGTCGAGACCGAGCTCCTCAACAAGGGAACCGGCATCCCGGCATCATTTGATCTGGAGCAGAACTACCCGAACCCGTTCAACGCCAGCACACAGATTCGCTTCAGCCTGGGTTCGCCAGCCAAGTGGGACCTGACGATTTTCAACGTACTGGGGCAGCCGGTACGACAGTTCCAGGGGACGAGCGAGCCCGGGCTCGTCACTGTTGAATGGAACGCAACCACAGATGATGGGGCTGCTGTCGCGTCGGGGATTTACTTCGCCCGTCTTAAGGCAGGCGACTTCACCGCCACGAAGAAAATGGCGCTTCTAAAGTAATCCGCTCAGAGACAATGCCTTATATGAGAACCAGGGCGTCGGAAAGAGAACTCGCGGCGCCCTGTTTGTCTGGTCGTTGGTCGACATTGATTCGCCTCAATTCGACATGAGTTTTTTCTGATAACCCCTTGACAATTCTGGGGAGTAGGTTACATTTGCACTGGTCGGGAATGGATGCCCGGCGCGTTTGTCGTGATTATTACTCGCTCTTGGTGGTAATGAGAATCTGAAGATCGACTGCTTGACTTGTCGCGCGTCCGAAGGGATCGGCCGTATCGGCAAGGAAAGAGCAACACGTTACGCTACGTTTAGCAAGATACATTGGCAGCGTCAATCGAATCAGAAGGAGTCACCCTTAGAACCTTAGCGAGAGATTTCCAGCCATGTCTCACAACGCGTGCTCTCCCCGTCGCCGCGCACGATCAGGCCAACGCCTTGGCGTTGTTGTTCTCGGGATTCTTCTCAGCATCTCCATAACCGGCGTGGCATCGGCCTTCTATTGGCCCCCCACCAACATTCCGCCCGGTCCGCCGCCGAATTACAACGGCACGGACACGTCGTATTTCGGCGGCGCCCCCTCGCTGCCGCTGCCGCCGCCCGACAGCGGCGGGGTCTATGTCTATCGCGACTCGGTCAACGGTTCTTGGACGGTCGCCAACCACATCTATTCGGCGGGAAACTCCCTGGAACAATTCCACGGCTCGATTCTGGCGTTGATGACCGAGCCACCCCAGTTGAACGTGAACGTCTTCATTCAAGGGTTCGAACTCTGGCGTGACACGACCGCGAACAAATGCCTGCTGGAGAATGACCGTTGGGGATGGGCACGCTGGGATACAAGCGGGCTTTATGAAATCTGGTGGGACGTCACGACCAAGGAGTGGAAGAACGGCGCGGGCGATCCCAACGACTTTCTCAAGTTCAGTTTGCAGGGTTGTGCAATTGATTTCAATGTGTGGTCGAGCGGGCATTCCAGTCCCTTCGGCGCGAATCAGATCTACTTGGGGCGGAACAAGATTCCATTGTCGAGCGTTGCCGGCTGGACAGATTTCGGCAGCTTCCAGACACTTGATCCATATCAGGCCGCCGTGGGCTCCAACCCAACGTCCGACCCCAACACGAGCATTTTCACCCACTACACGGGTCCCGGCGAATCCTACAACCTGCTCGGAAAGATTCTGGGAACCGACAGCTACCCCTGCGACCTTTCGTACGGAACACACTACAGCGGCGCCTTTGTGTATCAAGGAGACGGGATTCAGTTTTCGACGGAATGCCTGAATCATCCGCCGCGTCTGACGATCACACGTGACACCACGCTCTTCCTCTGCACACCACAGGAAATCTGTATCGGGATGCACGGGGAGGACGACGACCACGACCGGTTGCGCCTGTCCAAGCTGTCGGGACCGGGGGCTTTTTCGAAGATTACATGCGATTCCACCATCGACTCGGTCTACTGCTTCACGCCTGATTCGTCCGGTGTCTATTGTTCGGTTTTCGAACTGGATGACGATGCGTTTCTCAACAGCATCGCCGAAGGTGACGATGACATCGACACGATTTGCGTTACGGTGTATCTGAACGCGCCGCCCAATGTGACGGGCCCACTGGACAAGAATGTTTCTCTCTGCTCGTTGCCCGCAACTATCACCGTCAAGCCGTTCTCCTTCAGCGACCCGAACAACAACATCCAGTCGAAGACAACTAACAAGGGGACACTGGCCGGAGACTCGGTGGTTTACACGGCAACTACCAGCATGCCGGACACGATCATTGTGACGGTCACCGATTCATGCGGCGCCATCGACAAAGATACCGTAATCGTGACCAAGACGGTCAACGGGGCGCCGATAATCGCCTTCGGGAATGATACGACAGTGGCCCAGTGCGCGGCCGCCCCGATCTGCGTGGCCTACACCGTGTCCGACCCCGATGGACTGACCGGTCTGGTGGAGACGCTGGTCTCCGGTCCAGGGTCGATTGACACGCTAAACAACAAGGTTTGCTTCACCCCGGCGGGCGCCGGCAGTTACACGATCGTAGGCAAAGTGACTGATGCTTGTGGCGCCACTGACTATGACACCGTAGTCGTCACCGTTGACATGACGAAGCCGGTGTTGAGCTGCGCCGGTGATGAACTGACCTGCGACAG
>JAVHPP010000044.1:0-16903 GCA_036170655.1 Candidatus Zixiibacteriota bacterium
CGAACTCGGTGTGCGATTCCAGCGACAGATCGACGGTGGTTGTCTCGTTCTTACGCACAAAGATACCAGACCTCGTGACCTCGAAGCATTCCCCGGCTGTGGCGCTGACAGACATCGTGCGCGCGGGAACAGACTGAATCGTGTAGGTCCCCAGCGTGTCCGCTGTCGTTGTCGTGTCGAAGTCACCACCGAAGACGCGCACACGGGCGCCGGCCGCTGGCGCGGCCGATGCGGCCTGGCTAAAAGGCAGACGGACAGTCCCGCTGACGGCGCCGAAACCGACCGGCTCAGGCCCCTTATCCTTCCCACATCCGGACATGACCAGCAGGACCAAGACGGCCGCGACCAGTCTCATAGCCCTGAAGAAATGTCCGCTGCTCAGTTGGTGGTGACAGGTCACAAAACCTCCATTGCCCAATCTGTCCATTTCACAACGCACGCTCCTTGAACCAAGATAACAGAAAAATCCGCCCCGCTCACAAGAGCGGGACGGATATTCTGCTTCAGTGATCAAATCACAGAGTCTTGTGGGAGCCGTCGCAATACGGCTTGTTTGCCGAGTGCTTGCAGCCACACCAAGCGACCTTACGGTCTTCGGTCAGATCGACGATGATTGGCCGGATGTCAGTCGACTTGTGGGAGCCATCGCAATACGGCTGCTTGGCGGAAAGGCCGCATTGGCACCACGCGATGCGTCTGGCCTTCTCCTCAATGACATAGGGGCTTTTCTGAGCGATTACTGGATCAGTCATGTCCGTTTCTCCCTGGCTGGCCGTAGGCGGCTACGATCCGCCGTCGTACATATCCCTGTCACCGCCGACTGTAGGGCATTACGGCGTGGCTGCGGCATTCTGCACCGACAGCAGCTCGACATCAAAGACCACGCCCGCATTCGGTGGAATCGGTCCACCGGGTATGCCTCGCTCACCCCAGGCAAGGCCCGACGGGATGATCAAGAGACGGCGCCCACCGACCTTCATTGATCCCAACCCCTCGTCCCAGCCCTTGATCACCTTTCCTACTCCAATGGGGAACTCCAGCGGTGCGCCACGATCGCGCGACGAGTCAAACTTGGTGCCATCGGTCAGCCATCCCGTGTAGTGAGCCTTGACCGTGTCACCTGGGGTCGGATTCGGCCCCTGCCCCACGGTGATGTCAATGTACTTCAGACCCGAAGCCGTAGTGACCGTGTCACCTGAGACGAGGGGGATTCCCATGGGCTCCTCGGCTTTGGGCTGAGGCTTGGCTTCTTGGGGTGTCTGTGCTGTCTGCTGCGGAGGCGGCGACTCCTTTTTCGTGCACCCCAACAAGGCAATGGCCCCCAGCAAGATAACAAAACCAGTCTGTCTCAATTTGTGCTCCTTTCCGTGAGAGTGAGATGTGATCTTCATTCTCCTTAATAACATTTCCATCAGATATTCACCAGATGCAGTTGCCTCGTCCTTGGGCGATCGGTCTCCCGCAGATCAAGCCCTCCCTCCGCGACCGACTTCAAATTCGCAAGGAAGAAAGCCCAAGCTACACGGGATCCCAGATGAAGATTGTGCCGTCCGGCGGGGGTATCGGGAATATGATACTGCCGCAAGGCGATTTCGCACAGCTTTCCCTGTTTCCGCAGGAGGAGTTCAACCTCCATCGCATCGCCGAATCCGAAAGTCAGTTTTGTCGGAGGACGCGAATCGAGTATCCATGATTCCCCGATAACACCCCCGTTGTAATACCATTCCCACCGGTATCGGTCGCTGGCCGAGCAGCGTTCCTCGTCCGGCCGTTGCGGCAACGACTCAAAGGGCGGCGCCTGCGCTATCAGGCGCCGACTGCTGGGTAGACCGTCAGACAACGCAAAGGCCGCACTGCGGAGAAACCAACGAGTCAGTCCCCGGCTTGTCGCCCACATGTCGTAGAGATCATCGGGATTGTCCTGAACGTAGATTCCCAGCCGGAATTGGGACCAATCAAACCGAGCCGCCTTGGACAATGGTCCTCCTTGAACCCCTTGACGCCACGATGGTTGTCGGATACGACGAAGCCCCCGTGCACGATCAGGTTCTCTATCTTACTGGTTTTGCCGATAACTGTCAAGAGGTTAGCACCCTGGCTGGACAGGGCGGACTCCACCCCCAGAGGTTATCTTGTCAGCGGCAGTGCAAAACCCAAGCTTCAAGATGCTTGACAATTTCGGGAAAAGCGCGATCTTTTCAATCGAAGGCAAGCGTCCGCTCCTACCTGCCTCTGAGTGGTTTTGCATGAGACGCGTTTTCTGCTGGTCGCTAACCATTGTCTGCCTGCTTTCTGGCTTGGCTGTTGCAGGCAGCGATGTGCCCCATTTCATCAACTTTCAAGGCCGTCTGGATGATACGACCGGCAATACGGTCGCCGATGGCGCATACACGCTAACCTTTCGCTTCTTCGACACCCCGACCGCCGGTCAACTTTTCTGGCAAGAGACACAGAGCATCACGACCACCAGGGGGGTGTTCTCTGTCCTTCTGGGTGCGGTGGACACAATTCCCGCCTTCGTGTTCAACTATGACAGTTGCTTTCTGGAAATCGAGCCGCAGGGCTCGGCGCCCGTGACGCCGCGTGCCCGCATTACCTCTGTCGGGTATGCCTTCCGGGCGCACACGTCTGACCTTCTGAGCGGCATCTCATTGAACGAGGTTGACGGCGTGGCCCTGCAAGGAAACATCGATACCAAAATTGCCGCACATACAGCGATCCCGGATGCCCATCATTCCAAAACAACCAGCGCCAGCGAGTTGATCAGTGGTACACTGGCCAAAGAACGGCTTCCCAAAGACGCCATCGATTCCAGCAATCTCGCCACCGATGCGGTCACCGCGGCCAAGATACTCGACGAGCCGGGGATTTCACACTCGTACACCAGCCTGACGACACTCCCGGTCAGTGTGCGAGTCATCGATTCCACCATGGTCGTTGTGCCCACTTGGGGGTATGTGCTCGTCCTGGCCAGCGGATGGTTCTACAACAACCACGTCGCAGGACTTGAGGTCCATGCCACCCTGTCCATCTCCGGGTCACGCACCCTTCACGAAGAAGCATACGCTGCCAAGTTCGATATCAGGCCGACCGCACCGGAATTACATACCACCGAGAACTTCATGATTCAGCGCGTCTTGACGGTGGGCCCCGGTCAGTTGAAACTCTTCCTCTTGGGCAACCAAGCTGCGCTCGGCACGCCTGTCACTGTCAATGACGTCCAACTGAACACGCTTTTCTTCCCCACCTCGTACGGGGAAATCGACGTAGCCAAGAACAAGTAGAAGGCGGTTTCTTATACGGGCTCTGTCAGGAGCCGCGTCTGGGGCGGCGCTCATGCGTCGCGCAACGACTCGACAATCCCGGCGCGGGAAGCACGCACGGCAGGCAGAAAGCCGCCCGCCAGCCCCATGATGAGAGAAAAGAGGAGAGCACCAGTCAGGATGCGCGGCGACAGGGCAAAGCCGAACGCCAGCTCGGAGAACGTGCCCCAGTTGGTTGTTGAGACACTGACGAACGACATCAATGAAGCGGCGACCAGCCCGATTCCGCCCCCGATCAGAGAAAGCCAGATGGATTCCGTGAGGAACACCGCGAGCACGCGGGCACGAGAGAAGCCGATGGCACGCAGGGTGCCAATCTCGATCGTTCGGCTGGACACCGCCGCGTACATCGTAATCATGGCGCCAATCATGGCCCCCACGGAGAAAATGATACTAATCACCAACCCAATGACACGGATGAACGTCGCCGTGACCTTGGATTGATCGGTGTAGAATTGACGCTCCTGCTTGACATCGACCGTCATGCGGGGGTCGGACTCCAACCGCCGCTTCAACTCGGGGAATTGGGCGGGGTCCCTCATGCGCACGGTGACTGACGAGAAGATGGGGCGCCGGAATGCCTGCTGGACCTGCTCCACGTCGCTCCAGAGTTCCGAATCAAAGCCGGAGCCGCCCGCGTCAAAAGTCCCCACAACATTCCAGGCGCGTGCAGCAAAGGTTACATGTTCTCCGAGACCGCATCCCTGGAAGTTCTCCGCCACCCGGCGACCGGCGATGACCTCTGATGTTCCCGGTGTGAACATGCGTCCGCTTGTCAGCTTGATATTCGCGCGCATGCCAATCACGCCGGGCTCCGTCCCGCGAATCACCACATTGGCAGGATCATCGTTCTTGCGCTTGTGGAGACTGACCAGCACCACGAGCTCATTCGTGGCGACCGGGGAACCATCGGCATGGACCGCCACTTCCGGCTGGGTCTTGACGACACCAGCTTGATCGCGCGACATGATCGAAACTGTCTCCGCACTGGCGGCCGCCCGCAGAACAATCACATTCTCCGGCGAGCCAGTCTCAACCAGCGTCTCTTCAAGTCCGTGAGCCATCATCAGTACGGCGGCAAACACAAAGACAACCAGCCCGAGGCCGAGAACGGTCAGGGTGGTCGTCAGCTTGCGGACCAGAAGATTGCGCAGACTATAGCCGAGAAACAGACCCATATCAACTCACGATGTTACTCACCCGCCATGGCTTGGCCGCCCGGAAATCGCATCAAGCCACAATCTCTATCCAACCCGTCGCAACCCATTGACAATCGACATTCGAATCGCGTGCCAGGCAGGGAAGATCGCCGCCAGAAGACCGACCAGAATTGCCGCGCCGGCCGCCAGCGGGTATGTCCGGGGATCAATGGGAAAGGCCGGGAAGAACGCCCTTAATGACGCCCCGACGACCCGCAACACGGGAATCATCATGAGCAGACCAAGTGCCCCGCCCAGACAGGCGATCAGCAGCGACTCGCCCACGATCAGCCCCAGGATATGCCCGCCATGGAATCCCAGTGTTTTCAAGATCGCATACTCAGAAATCCGTTCGCGCGCGGTCATCGCCATCGTGTTGGCAGCCACCAGAAGAATAATGCCAACCACAAGAATGGAAATGATCTGCAAAGAGAAAACGATGGTTCCCGCCATGGCGACAAAACTCTGCTGAAAAGCCGCCTCCGTCTCCGTCAGCGTCGGGTCGGATGAATTCTCAAACTCACGGTCGACTGCCGTGCTGACCGACGCTGCCTTGACAGGGTCATTGATCTTGATCACCCACCAGCCCACCTGACCGGCACGCCCCGGCATTTCCTGCTGCATACGCTGATCGATGTAGCTCCAGTTAAAGAGGAACTGGGAAACGTCCGTCGCGTCTGTGCGGCCCGTGTACACACCACGGATCACAAAGTCCCAGTCCCCCGGGTAGATCATCCCCGTGAGCCGGACCGCGTCGCCGACTTTCCAGCCAAACCGCTGCATGGTGGCGCTGCCGACGATCGCCGCATTGCGTTCTGTGGCAAATGCCTTCAACGCCGCCGAATCGACAATAAATTCCGGATAGAGCAAAAACGAATTGACCCCCTCGAATGCGATCTGCGGAAAGAAGTCTTTGGGGTCTTTGTAGGAGCCGCCGAACCAGGACCCGTACGTGACGCCGATCACCCCCGGCATCCGTTCAATCTTCTGCTTCTGCGAGACGGGGAGAGTGAAGGTGATGCCGATCTTGTTGCGGCTGATCAAACGGTCGGGAGCCGCCTGCGTCACGCCCGCGTACCACGCCGCAATGACCGTCCGCAACAAGCCGAAGGCCATGATCGCGACGGCGATCCCGACGATCGTCAGCAGCGTGCGCAGCCTGTGCCGCAGCACATTCCTGGGAATCAGATGGAAAACACCCATGAAATCTTGTCCACGCAGCCGGTACGATCAAGCGGTTGCGGACGCTACCCTGCACTCAAACGCGATTCACAACCGCAGCCCCGTTCAGTTCTCCTTTGTCCAGATGCCGCACGACATGCGCCTTCTCCGCGGCGCGTGGGTCGTGCGTGACCATCACGATCGTCTTCCTGAATTCCGTGTTCAGCCGTGCCAAAAGCTCCAGCACTTCGGCGGCTGACTGCTTGTCCAAATCGCCGGTCGGTTCATCGGCTACCAGGACGGTCGGGTCGGTCACAATCGCCCTTGCAATTGCGACACGCTGTTCCTGGCCGCCGGATAACTGACGCGGGTAATGCCGCAGGCGATCCTTCAGGCCAACCAGTTCCAGCGCGGTCTGCACATGCTCGCGTCGCTCTTTCGATGACAGCTTCGTCAGCAGCAGCGGGAGCTCCACATTCTCGAAGGCCGTCAGCACTGGAAGCAGGTTATAGAGCTGAAAGATGAATCCCACATGCCGAGCGCGCCATTGGGCCAGTTGCGATTCTCCGAGCTGGTTGAGCACGGTGCCCGCCACGATGACCTGACCGCTGTCCGGATGGTCGATCCCCGCGATCAAATTCAACAGTGTGGTCTTCCCCGATCCGGACGGACCCATCAAGGCCACAAACTCGCCTTCCGGCACAGTCAGAGACAAACCGGAAAGCACACGGACTTCGACTTTGTCCCGATGATACGACTTGGTGACGTTTTGAACTTCAACGACCGATTTGGGCATGGGCGCTTCCTGTGGACTCACGGCTTGAGTGTGATATGGTCTCCGTCGCGCAGGTTCACGGGAGGATGGAGAACAACAACCGCGTCGGCATCGAGGCCGCTTCTGATCTCGACGGCCCCGCCGTATGTTTCGCCGACCGCAACCGGCGTCTCGTGTGCCTGTCCTTCCCGGATCACATACACCACCTGTTGCCCATCGCGGTCGGCAAGCGCTCCCGTGGGGACGCTGAGAACGGTCTTCGTTGTCAGTGTTGCCGAGTCCGTGTTCGCCGGGAGGAAGCTCACCTTGGCGCTCATCTCCGGCAGCACGCGGGCATCGAGATCGTCGAACGCAATCTTGGTCATGACCGTTGCCTTGGCGCGATCGGCGGTCGGGACAATCTTCTTCACACGTCCACGATAGGGCTCGGTGGGAAAAGCGTCCAGCGTGATCAGGCAGGGCAGGCCAGCCTGAATCCGCTCAATGTTCGACTCGGACACATCGGCTTCCACTTCGAGTGAACTCATATCGGCCAGGGTCACCACGGCGCCGCGCGAGGATACGGACGAGGCAAACGGGGCAACCACTTCGCCGACCTCGGCGTTCTTGCTGAGCACCGTCCCGTCGAAGGGCGCGCGTATGCAGGTGTTCTCCACCTGCACCTCCGCCCACTTGGCGTCCGCCTTGGCCGATTGTATGGCCGCTTCGGCAGAATTGACGCCCGCCAGCGCCGTGTGATGACGCGCCTCCGCATTGTCGTAGTCGGCCTGGGCCACCAGCTTGTTTGCGAGCAACTCCCTTGTCCGGTCAAAGATCAACTGCGCCTCTTTGGCTGAGGCACGGGCGCGTTCAAGTTCAGCTTCCGCTTGAGCGACCCGCGCTCGCGCGGCGCCCAAGGCGGCATCCACATCATTGGCTTCCAGACGGCCGATGATGTCTCCCGCACGCACCCGGTCGCCTTCCCGGACGTTCAGGATTTCCAGCCGTCCGGTTCCTTTTGATGCCACTGCGGCTCGCCGTTGCGCCACCACATATCCCGTCGCCGTCAAAAGCGATTGCGCGCTCCCGGGACTGAGACGCTGCACAGTCGCGGTCTCCACCTCGATGGCGCGCGCGCCGCCTCTGGCCACAAAGAACACCGCCACCGCTCCCAGTAACACCAGTGGCACAACCCATTTCCAGAGCGCCACTCCGGAATGAGGCGGCACGGCCCCAGGCGCGGGACCATCGTCCCGCCGGATGCGCAGCGAGGAAAGATCGGGCTTGGTTGTGTCTTCGCTCACGTTCATCACAGTTGGGCGTCCCGCACAGCCAGTCGACAACGCAAGAATGAATATACGTCGTCAATCCATGGCTGTTTCGGGGAAAATGGGGGCCGGACTGAAGATGACACCCCTTCGAACGGGCGTGTCGACAAACCCCGGCAAACGGATCGTCGACACGGGAGCGATGAGATTGCTTCGTCACTCCTTGCGCCTGCGGCGCAGTCGTTCCTCGCAATGACATGGGTGGCATTTGGTTTCGAGGACGAAGAACGCAGTCATTGCGAGCGAAGCGAAGCAATCTCATGGCCATGAACTACTGGAAACTACGTTCGTCCAGTTTTTCAACAAGCCCGAAAGCGGGGGCCACCGGGAACGGCAAATCCGAAAAGTAGGAAGGAAAAACCATGCCAAAGAGACCTCTCCGAGCGGAGTCCGGTCATCAACTGAGCGTGCAGGGTTTATTCGCCCAACCGTCTTAGGTCGCAGCCTTCGGCTCGAACTTTCCGTCGACAAAATCGGCGATCTTGCGGGCTTTCTTGGGGCCGATGCCTTCCACCTGTGTCAGGTCTTTCGCCGACGCGGTGAATACAGAGCGCAGGTTGCTGTATTTCTTCAGCATCGCTTTGGCGGTCGTGGGGCCGACCTCGGGAAGAGCGCGGAGAATGTACTCTTGGAGATCCGCTGGATCCTTGGGCAATAAGCTGTTACCATTACCATGACCATTACCATTACCGTTGCCGTTACTGCCACCATCGGTGGGCACTAACGCCTCGGCAGAGGCAGCCGCGACAGGCACAGGCTCGCTGATCGACAGCCCCATTCCGTTCTGCGCTTGATTGGTCATAATGTAGATCAATTCAGCGACTTCGTTCGTATCGCCGACGGTCAGGACCGGCACACGATTGTGCATCGCCACAAACGCCAGAGCGCCCCGCAACGCGCCGGGCGAAGTTGTCTCAGCCTGCGCGAAAAGATCTCCCTCAATCAGAATAATGGGCTCCGCGGCTGTGTGCTTGAACTCGAGAATGCGGCGGAAGATCGATTTGTCGGCTGTCATGCGGACAAACTCGGCGGCGGTCATGTGCCAAAGTACGCACTGGTCGGTAATCATAAACTGTCCGCCCCTCAGACTGGACTCGACAATCTGAACGCCCTTCTCTCGGAGGTGACTGACCACCGTGCTATCAGAGGAGTAACTGTCAACGATCAAAGTCAGGGTCTTCACGCACCACGATCCTTTCTACACATCCAGACGCTCTACGACCTGCAACTTGCCTGTCAGTAGACTGTAACACCAAACAACCGGCGATGTTCCGCGCCATTCAACCGCGAGGCGAGATGGACAATCGACCAAACCTCGAGTGGGACGGAATTGACAGCCCCTGACCAACACGGGACAGACCAGGAAGCGGTCCGCAAATGATACAATCACTGCGCCAATACCAGACACATACTGTATCGGCACGCCCCTGCGGTCAATCACAATGTACAGCAAATCGGCAATTCCGCAAGCCGTTCTTGCGACAAATCTGGGACTCCGGGCTGGCGAGTTCTGCACAGCATGCCTCTCCGCCTGCGATGATCTCCCGGAATGGCGCGCGCGACCTGCGGGATCGTAACGGACACGGGGAACAAGAGAACAATTATGTCTTGCGTTCCTTCTTCTGCGCGGCGGGAAAGAGCACATTGTTGAGAATCAAACGGTAACCCGGCGAATTCTTATGCAGGCTCAAATCCGTGGGCGGGTCATAGATCAGGTGCTGGTAATC
The DNA here is from genome assembly GCA_036170655.1 of Candidatus Zixiibacteriota bacterium. Lineage (GTDB taxonomy): Bacteria > Zixibacteria > MSB-5A5 > WJJR01 > WJJR01 > JACRMA01. Next base: position 9,493 of record JAVHPP010000044.1, read on the forward strand.
CTCGGGATCGTGCCCACCCAAAAAGGTGAAAGTCCCCTTGTCCAGATTGCCGTGGAGGTAGCGTACTTCGTTCATCCCTTCGCTCTCGCCTAAGAGCGTGACATACTTCTTCACGAGGCTCTTCCGGAATGCCGTCGTCTGGCCCATGAAACCATCGACGACGCTGACGTGGTCCTGGACAAGCATCGTCGGAACCGGATCGAGCTTGGCGGAGAAATCGAATAACGTGAAGTAATCACCCTCGGGCCCGACATGCGATGCCAACCGGTCGGGCGTAGTGTCAATGTCGGAATGCCCATACTCAAAGGGATCGAGGGACACGGTGAATCCGGTAAAGGCCATGGCTTTGTCATAGTCCAGCTGTTTCTGACAATCCGGATCGGGGGGATCGCCATCGAATGACGCCGGGACGATATCGGTGTTCAGCGCCGATAAAGCGATGTCCAGGGTTTCTGTCGCCGAGCACATAGCGAAGAGAAATCCGCCACGTGACACGTAGTCTTTGATTGCCAGAGCGACCGCCTTCTTCTCGTCTGACACTTTCTTGAACCCCAATCGGTGCGCTGTCTCCTCGCACAGTTGGACTTCCTGACGGTACCAGAGTTCGTTGCGATAGGATCCGTAGAACTTGCCGTACTGGCCGGTAAAATCCTCATGGTGCAAGTGCAGCCAGTCGAATTGATCCAAATCCCCGCGCAGGACCTCCTCGTCCCAGACCTTCTTGTATTCGATCTGGGCGTAGGCGAGCGCCATGGTCACTGCGTCATCCCAAGGTTCAGTCGTTGGGTTGGTGTAGATGGCGATGGCCGGCGCTTTTTCCAAGAGGACTGATTCCATATTCTCGTTTTCGATGGTCTGGCGAATCTCGGCCTCCTGACCGGAACCGATGATCTCGTAGGAAACGCCGCGCACGTCGCAGGTGTCTTTGATGTCAGGATAGGATTCCATCAGGAACGACCCACCCCGGTAGTTCAAAAGCCACTCCACTTTCATGCCGCGTGTCAGGCAGTGAAACGTCACCCCGTAAGCTTTGAGGTGATCAACCTGCTTCAAGTCCATGGGGATGAAAAGCTTTGCGGCGCTGACGGGGGACGCCGCCAGCGATACGGCGGCCAAAGCCGTCATGAGTATGAGCAGTGATTGACCAGCGATCTTCATCAAATGACGCATACTGAAACTCCTTGTCGCAACCGGGTGGCATGATACGCCATCGGTAAGCCCTTATACGCTCTGATCGGCAAAACGATGATTTTGTGTCGTGGCGCCCTCGCTCAGAATCGCAGCGACACGACCAGACGCACTTCGTCCTCCGGTGTGCGCAGCGCCTGACCACCCCAGAAATCGTCACCCATGCCGCGCGTCCGTTCGAGGGTCAAGAGATAGGCATCAGCATAGGCATCGAACATGGAGACGAACGCGGTCACTCCGGTTAGCCAGTAGAAATAATTGCGCCGATCGCGCGCGGAATTGTAGGGAGAGAAGTCGGCAACCTGACCGGTGCGTTCCCATGTGTGCAGCCGATCCAGCGTCCGGTGACGCCAGATCAGCGCCTTGGTGAAGAAATAGGTCTCGATGCCGAAGTAGATGGCCGCCTTCTGTTTCTTCCCGTTGCTCCACTGCCCCCACCCGGGAACGGCCACCGACCGCAGCAACATCCCTGTGGGGGAACGCAAGAAAGTACTCTTCCTTTGGACGACGCGGTGCGGCGGCATTCCCGTGCTGTCCGTACTCAACGGCCCCCTGTGTGCCGTACCAGACAAGGTATCGCGGCGTATAGGTCCCATGTCCCCAGCAGGTCCCGGAGCGGCCGGAATCGTGCCGTCGTCGTCGGTCACCCGTGATGTGGCAGCGTCTGAGCGCCAGGGACACAACACCATGACAACCACCAGCGCCAAGAACAGACGTATGCCTGCCGGTCTCATGAGAGCGCGCAATGGTTCGTTGGCTTCTGCGCCAAGCATCACCGTGTGTCTCGCCTGCATGCAGGACAATATCGTTCGACGGCCATCGAACATCCACTGCTGAGTCCACGCCAACGGGCACAACTGGCCATTGCGCTTGGGAAAATCCCCGCCGCCCATTATCATACACCGATGCCCAAGACCTGCCGGTTCAAGATCCGGCCCGAGATTCCCGCTTTCGGGCATGACGATGGGTGCGGCGATAACAGCGGCCTCGCGGCTTCTGCGGTCACAATGGCCAAGAAAACCGAGTTGTCCGCGCGCGTCGCGAAGGCAAGTGAGATGCTCGTTGCCTGCTCCGTGTGCCCACGTATGTGTGGCACCGCCCGTCTGGCCGGTGAAATCGGCCTGTGCCGGGCCGGGAAGAACCTCAAAGTGGCCAGTTGGACCCTCCACCAAGGAGAAGAGCCCCCGATCTCCGGAACCCGCGGCTCGGGGGCGATCTTCCTGTCCGGCTGTTCCTTGCGCTGTGTGTACTGCCAGAACTACCCCATCTCGCAGATGGCCGCCGGACAAGAAATGAGCGTCGAGGACCTCACGGCGATCATGCTCAAGTTGCAGGCGTCTGGCGCCCACAATATCAACTTTGTCACCCCAACGCATTACGCGCCGCAAATCCTTGACGCCATCTTGCGCGCTCGGTCACGAGGACTGGCCATACCAATTGTGTGGAACACATCGGGGTACGAGCGTGTGGAAACACTGCGTCTGCTCGCCGGAATCGTGGACATCTATCTGGCCGATATGCGATATGGAGACGACGCGGCGGGCAGGAAATACTCAAAGGTGCCCGACTATGCATCAATCAACCGGGCGGCGATTCAAGAAATGCACCGTCAAGTTGGAATTCTCACGCTGGACAGTCACGGGCTCGCCGAACGGGGGCTCTTGGTTCGCCATCTCGTGCTTCCGGGTGGAATCGCCGAATCGAGGACAGTGCTGGAATTTCTTGCGCAGGCAATTTCACCCCAGACAGCGGTCAGTGTGATGGGTCAGTACTTCCCTGCACACAAAGCAATGAACGATCCCCTGCTGAGACGGCAGATCACGGCGGAGGAATACGACGACGTACTGGCCGCCTTTGAGGCGGCAGGACTCGAACATGGGTTCTGTCAGGAACTCTAAGATGCCCACTTGCCATCACCGTGCCACCGGACGGCGCACCCGGCGCCGTTTCGCTTGGTCTCGCTTCGGACCGCGGCTGGCCACGGTGTGGTTCGTTGCCGCGCTGTTGCCGTTCGCTGCGGGTGGATGCGTGTACTTTAATACCTTCTATCATGCCAAGAAGTTCTTCAACGAAGGCGAAAAGACACGCAAGAGCACCGGTGACCGGACAGCCGGGATCAGCGCCGGCAAGAACTCCTATGAGAAGGCGATTGAGAAAGCCAGCAAGATCGTCCAGAAGCATCCCAAGAGCAAGTACCACGACGACGCGCTCTTTCTCATCGGAACGTCATACTTCTACATCAACAACTACACCAAGTCAGAGGCCGCCTTCCGGGAATTGCTGGCGACCCACCCCAAGTCCAATCTCGTCGAAGAATCGCGCTTGTATCTGGCGCGTTGCCGTGTGGAGCTGGGAGACGATCCCGCCGCGTTTCGCGCCTTCACTGAGCTGGCCGAAACCGCCCACAAGCCGGCCTGGCGTGCCGAGGCCATCTTCCAGCGTGGCGGATACTTCCTGAAGAATACATTCTACGATTCGGCGGCCATCGAGTACGATCGCATCTTGAACGAATACAAGGACAGTGAACGAACGCTGGATGCACGGTTGCGCGCGGCAGAGACACGCCGTCACCTCGGGCAGTACGATTCCGCCATCGCCCTATATGCCCCGCTGATTGACGATAATATCGTGCTGACGCGCTTTCAGGCCCGCGCGGGAACAGGCGAAGCACTCTATGAATCTGACCGGCCGGACTCGGGCAATACCATCTTCCGCGCGATGGCCGATGACGAAAAGTACGCCGATTCCATCGGGACAATTCGTCTGCTGCTTGCCCGCGGATTAAAGGCGATCGGGGACGACAAGGGCGCCTGGCGTCAGTATGAACAGATCACGGCGCTTCTGGAAAAAACCCTCTGGTCGTCGGAAGCTTATTTCCGCATGGCCGAGATCAGGCAGTACCGTGACAAGGATCTGGTCGATGCCCGTGATCTCTATGAGAAATGCCGGCTCGAGAGTCCCAACGGACCCTTATCACAACAAGCGCTGACTCGCTCGGCCAACATCACCAAGCTGGAGCAGTTCCGCAAGGAGTTGGGCCGGGGCGAACTCAGAGGTCTCACCGAGGAGTTCGCCGAGACGAAGCCGTACGATCCTGCGCAACTCCCGCGTCTCGAGCGAACGGCGAGGCATTCACCGCGCGAGGCACGGCCACCCGATTATCACCTCGCGTCCGCTGCAGACTCGACCGCGACAGTGTACGGCCCGGAAGCTCCGATGGATTCCTCTCTGCAGTTGGCGGAGCCGGCAATCCCGCCGGATTCCAGCGCATTGGTACAAGGCCCCCCGGCTCCGGCCCAAACGCCGGATTCGTCGCGCGCACAGAACAATTCTCCGACAACAGCCGAGGCCGAACCATTCGGACCACCCATCTCGCTGGCGACCTACTATGGTCCCCCGGTGAGCCAAGCCGACATCGCGTACAACGAACGCATCGGCATCCTGCTTTCTGATTCCGACTGGCAGTTGCTGATTGGGGGGAAAGGGGCTTTGGGTCCGCCCTCGCCGGCTTATCTGCATGAATTTGGGACGGGCAATCTCCTCGGTCCGCCCGCTCCACCCGATTCGGTTCTCAACCGCGTCGTGCTGACTGCCCAAGTCGACAGCGCCACGTTACAAATGAAAGCCGCGCGTGACTCAGCCCGCGTCACCCGACAGGCGGAATTGGACAAGATCAAATCGTCTGCCAACGCCCAATTGCAACTCGCTGAGTTGTATCGCTTCGACCTGGGGTACCCCGATTCGGCGCTGGGGGAGTACGAGAACATGGTGGAACGCTACCCCAAAACACTCTTCGCTGCCAAGGCCCTTTTGGGAGCGGCCGATGTGTTGATGGATGCTTTGGCGGATACGGTCCAAGCCGTGGCCCATCTCGAACGCATTCTCAGTGAGTATCCCTATTCCGACTACGCCGGTGATGCGATTGCCCGGCTTCACCGGGAGGGGTCACCGGCCGACACCGCCCATCCACTGCTGGCCTATCGTAAGGCCGAAGAAGCAATGCTCGGAAAACATAATCCGAAACGAGCCATTGACCAGTTGGAAGAGTTCCTCAACCGTTATCCCGATTCGCGGCTGGTTCCCAACGCGGAGTTTGCCATCGCGTCTCTGCGCGAAACATACTTTCCGACAGAAGATTCGACTGTTCTTTTGGCCTACAAGGAGATCCAGACAAAGTACCCGAGCACTGCGTTCGCCGATGCGGCCGCCCAGAAGCTGACATTCACGGTCAAGCGCCCGCAGAAACGTGTCGTCCCGAAGATCCAAGACACGACGACGACCGTCGGCGCCAACCCCGCGGTGGCAACCACGGCCGACACGCTGGAAAAAAAACTCGCGCACATGCCCAAGGCGCCACGTCCCAAGTTCCAGGGACCATTTGTGTATCCAGAATCCGAAATCGGGAGAAACTGGAAGGGGATTGTCGCCTTCAAGATCCTGATTGGACTCGATGGCCAGATCGTCGAAAAACAACTGGTGCGTCCGTCACCATCACCTGAGATTGACGAAGCGGCACGGATCGCGGTGTTGCAAACATACTTCTTTGCCGATTCGCTGGCATTGGACACACTGAACCGTTTCCGCACTGACTGGTGGTACCTGTATGAGATCCAGGTAACCCCTCCCGCCACCGAGCAGGATCAACTCCAGCAACTCTTTCCCAACCAGCAGAATAACCCGTGAACCATTCCCGCTCGGCCACCCTGGTCTGGACCCGTGAGGTCGGTCCGTCTATTTTCCATCAACGGTTCGCCGAGTCAGCCATCGCCCATCAGGCGCATGCCGGTCAGTTTGTGCATCTGCTCCCCGGCCCCAAGCACTTCTTTCGGCGCGCCTTCTCAATCTATGCAACCGACGCGAAAGCCGGTACATTCGACATCTTGCACCAAGCGCTGGGCGAAGGAACTCGCTGCCTGTCCCGCCTCAAAAAAGGTGACGCGGTGGACACACTGGGACCTCTGGGGAACCGATTTCCCCGGCCCGCACGCGGACGCCGTCCCGTGCTCGTTGGCGGCGGCTTGGGCATGGCGCTGCTGCGACTTTGGGCAACGGAGCTTTGCCAGCCGCTCCCGACAGGCCGTCGGGACGACAAGGCCCACGACCGGCTGCCTCTCATGCTGCTTGGCGTGCGCAGCAACTCGCTGGCCGTGCCCCCGGTTGGCCTCGCCCCGATGGGACTGCGCATTCTCTGGGCGTCCGACGATGGCTCCCGTGGCTTTCATGGGAACGTTGTTGCGCTCATGGACGAACAAATCGCGCACGGCGGCGTCGTGGCTGAACGTTCCACCGTCTATGGGTGCGGCCCCGAACCGATGATGGCTTCGCTCGTGCAGTTATGCCGTGAACACGCTATCCCTTGCGCGGTGTCGCTGGAACGTTCGATGCCATGCGGCTACGGCGTATGCATGGGGTGTGTCGTGCGCGTAAAGGATGGCAACGGGTACGAGACCTACAAGCGCGTCTGTCGTGACGGACCGATATTCGATTCGGAGAAGATTATTTTCTGAGACCGTATGCCAGCACACCAACCCAAATCCCCCGACCTGTCCGTCACGATTGCCGGTGTGACATTCGCCACGCCGGTCTGGACGGCCTCGGGTACAGCCGGCACCGGGGAGGAAATCGAGCAATGGTGCGATCTGCGCCGTCTGGGGGCGATGGTGACCAAGTCTGTCTCGCTGCGCCCGCGTGCCGGGCACCCCTATCCGCGCACCGCCGAAACCCCCAGCGGCATGCTCAACTGCATCGGTCTGCAGAACAAGGGCATCGACCTGTTCATCGCCGAGGAGTTGCCGCGACTCAAACGTATGCCCACCCGTGCTGTGATCAACATCGTCGGCGACAGCATCGAAGAACTGGTCGAATTGGCACGCCGTCTCGATACCGCCGACGGCGCTGATTGCCTGGAATTGAATCTTTCCTGTCCCAACGTCGCCCGGGGGATCGATCAGGGGTCTGATCCGATCTGGGTGGGGCAATGTGTCGCCGCTGTCCGGGCGGTGACCAAACGGCCACTGATCGTGAAACTCACTCCCAACACCAATGACATTGCGTCCTTGGCGCGGGCGGCGGCCGATCATGGCGCCGATGCGATATCGGCAATCAACACGCTGGTCGGCATGGCGATCAATCACCAGACCTTCAAGCCGCGCCTGTCGAACATCACCGGCGGTCTCTCCGGACCGGCGATCAAGCCAGTGGCGCTGGCCGCGGTGTTCCGCAT
>JAVHPP010000045.1:0-16768 GCA_036170655.1 Candidatus Zixiibacteriota bacterium
AATCTGACCCGCTTGCAAAAAAGGGAAAATGATTGGAATTACCTGTTGACAAGACACACCCATGGTGCCTTTTTGGGTGTGCAGGGCGGAGACTGAAAGAGACATTAGGTTTGAGTAAATGGGAGGCAAGAAATGAAAGGGACTGTTATCAAACATCTGGGTCTGGCGCTTTTACTCAACGCATTGCTGATAGGGTTCGGCGCTGTCGCCATGGCGGCCGATGGCGACGTGACTATCCATTCGGATACGGTCAAGGCCGACTCGATTGCGTCGATCGGCATCTTCGTTCGCAACGACCTCGACATCAAGCAGTACGTCCAGCCGCTGAAGATCTTCGCTGACACCGTTGGTCACGCGAACATCAAGAGCTTGGCGATCAAGGATGGCAGCGCGACCTCCCGTTTCCATGGCCGGTTGGGAGATATCGCTGTCCACAATGGCTATGTCACCCAAGACGGTACTTGTCTGACCACGCCGCCGAACGTTGGCTTCAAAACCATTTCGTGGAACGATACCCTCACTCACACTCAGGATCTGGATACACTCACCCCGAAGCCAGTTCGCTTGCCGATTGCTTTTATGATCGTGCGCGGCAAGATCGTGGGCGCGTTGACCGTTCCGCCCGGCACGGATGCACCGACAGATCCGTCCTTCTTCATCGAAGTGGGCGTCGATACGGGCGCGGGCACATTCATAATCGACACCGTATGTACAAACCCGGCCAATCACCTTCTGATGGTGAAGACGACCGGCACACCCAATTCCCTTGTTCCGTCGTTTGGGAAGGGGACCATCACTGTGGTGGCCCCGATCGCCGTCCAGTATCTCGGTGGCGATGGCATCCCACGAGACTATGCGCTCGATCAGAACTATCCGAATCCGTTCAATGCCTCGACGGTCATCAAGTTTAACACGAAGCACGACGGGAATGTGCGGCTGACTGTTTACAACATCCTCGGACAACCAGTGCGCACGCTCGTTGATGAGTTCCGCCATTATGGGCCGCAGGCCGTGGATTGGGATGGGGCCGATGTGTCTGGGCGGCCGGTGGCGAGCGGTATGTATTTCTATCGCCTTGTGACAGAAGACTTTACAGCCGTCAAGAAGATGGTGCTGTTGAAGTAAACACCTACCTTATTTCCTCCTCCTTTTCTTTCTGGGCGGAAGACCCCGTTCGCAAGCCGAACAGGGTCTTCTGTTTGTGGTGGTGGATCCCCCCAGAGCCACCCAGCAGTATGAACTTTCCCGTCGCCCCCGAGTAGGGGTGACTTCCAGCCGCCCGAAACGGCGAGAATGGCATTATGGCTGCGTAACGAATTGTCGCACAACGTGATGCGTGAATCTTCTTGACTTTAACCTCGATATGGCATAAAATGCAAACTTCATGTCTCTAAGCGAAAAGGATGATATGGAGCAACCGCAGGACGATTATCAAACCATAAGTATCGGCGGGGTAAAGGATTCCAGGGTTTCGCTCAAGATTGCCGACCACAAATTCGTGATCGGCAAGGAGGAATTCTACCCATTCGTGGCGGAGATGCACTACCACCGGATTCCCAAACGTCATTGGTCGGTCTGCTTCGAGCGCATCCGGCGGGCGGAGTTCCGGATCATCTCCACGACTGTTCCCTGGAATCTCCACGAGACAAAGCAGGGGGAGTTCGACTTCGAGGGGATGTTTGATCCGACGAAGGACCTGATTGTTTTCTTGGAATTGTGCCGTGAGTTCGGGTTTCGGATCATTCTCAAGTTGGGGCCGTGTCTCGCGGCCGAGGACCGTGGGGGGCTGCCAGAGTTTGCCGCCCGGCACCCAGAGAACATCGCCGTCGATCCCCAAGGTCAGCCGCTCCAGGCAGACCCCGGTGGCGGCGCTCAGCCCGGGCCGGTGCTGTCATACCTCAGCGGACGCGTGCAGATTCTTCTGAAGAATTACTACACGTCGTTCTTGGAGAAAGTGAAGAATTACGTCTACCCGCGGGGACCTGTCTTCATGATTGAATTGGATCATGAGACATCCTTTGGCGGTCACTTCTATCCGTTTTCCGGTGATTATAACCCGCAAGGGAGTCTCGCGGCCTTTCCGCGATTTCTGGAAGAGAAATATGGGACGCTGGACAAGTTGAACAAGGCCTACCACCTCCGTGTCAAGGATTTCTCGGAGGTCCCCCCGCTCACCGGATTCGAGGCCAAGACGCCGGCCGATTACCGCAAGCCGCTCGACTGGGTGGAGTTTCGCGAGTGGGTGGTCAATCGGTACGCGGAGTCGCTCAGCGAATTCCTGCTTCAATCCGGGGTCTCTGTCTTGTTTTCGCGCAGTCTGGCGTTTCGTGGCGCCTATCATTTTCCCGATGTGGCGGGCGCTCACGGGGGAGGCCGCGTCATTTTCACCGTGAACTTGGGCTGGGATGTTCCCTTTGCCGAGACCGTACGCCGTGCCCACAGCGTCGCCGGGTGGCAGTCGACCGGGTACAGTTCGCAGTTTTCAATTGGCAACCGTCATGCCGATCCTGCGTCCGGGCACGCATTCTATCCCGTCAGCGCTGCTGATTCGAAGCGTCTCCTGATCGCCGCCCTCGCCGGCGGGATCAGGGGATTCGATTTCCACATGTTCGTTGGACGCAACGACTGGTACGATGCCGCGGTCGAATCGGACGGCGCCGTCATGCCGTCGTATGAGGTGGTGCGCGATGCCTATGCTCATTTGTTGCGGATGAAGTATGACCAAATGAAGGACTTTGCCGGCGTTGCGCTTGTCCAGTACCGTCCCTATCTGCGTCTGGTCAACCTTGCGCCGGAGGGAATCCCGAATCCGGTCATCGGGCCCTATTCCTACCTGACCGATTTGATGGGGGCTGGTTTCTCCGATATTGCCGATGATTTGGGCGCCCTCGGTCACGACTATCGAATCATGGAGCTGGGTGCCAGCGAGCGCCTGGGTGAATACAAGGTGGTCTTTGTCCCCGTTGGCGAGTTCATGGATGCGCCCGATCAAGATCGTCTGCTGGAACTGGCGCGCAACGGCGCCCACCTGGTATTGTTTGGTCTGCTTCCCACTCTGAACACAAATTTCGAGGCCTGCGAGATTCTGGCCAATGGCATCGGCATCAAGACCGCGTCCGATCCCGGCATCGTGAGCGTGGAGACGCAAAAACAGGTGTTTACCGTTAATGCGCTGGGTGTCATCAAGCGGGTGCCCAATCGGGCAGTCAAGCTTGCCAAAGTGGGGACGAAACTTTATGGCGCCAGTGTCAAGTGCGGGAAGGGCATTACCACCGTGCTGACTTTTGCGCCGGGCTCGCGGTTGCTCCCAACGAAACTCGCATTCATGCAGGAGCTGCTGGCCCTTGGGAAGCTGGTATCACCCGTCTTTTCTTCTGATCCCATGGTGCACGTGGCTGTCCATGCCCATAGCAATGGGGCGCTTCTGATGGTCTATGAGACCACCGACACGGTGGGCAGCGGCGCGCAATCCCACGCCGCGGTAACTCGTCCTGTGATTATTGGTCTGGATACTGTTGCCATCGGTCTGGCGGCGCGGCATCTGACGATGACCGATGTCTTGGGGACCGAGACCATCAACATCTCTCCGAAAGATCTGAAAGCGGGCGTCGAGATCCGGCTCTCTCCCGGAGACTCCCGCCTCTTCACCATCGAAAAGAAATCGTAGACTCTCTTCCCCGTTGATTTTGGGGAATCGTAGAGTTTACGCCAGGGGACCGTGCGAAATTTCTGTCGCAAAACCGTTGGATAGATGCAACAGGATGACTCGCCGTGCGTAGATAGTTGGGATCGCGAATGGGTTAGGGGTCCGGGCGGATGACGGGCTGTGCAGGGCAATACAAGCCGATCTGGGATCACCAAGCTACCGACGAACGGGAATTAATTGACTCAGTCTGGATGGATTGCGGGAACCTCCCCATTGAACACGGGTTACAATGGGCTTGATGTTGGGACTTGTGTTCAAGGGTGGGGTTTTGTATCTTACAAGTTTGTGTCGCAAAGCGGTGCCTTTCCGGCAAGCAGCGACCAGTGAGGTTGAAGGCGATGCTTAAGAGTTTTCTTCGTGCGCCGCGCAACGGTGCGACCGGGGCGGTTGTCGCCATTGTTTTCATTGCCGTAACTGCGTCGGCCCAGTCGGCGCCGCCCGGCGTGTGGGTCGATGATCACGGTCACAGCCCATTTGTGAAAGTGGTCAGAGAATTCAAGGACGCGGTTGTCAATATCTCGGCCGAGAAGGTGGTTGACGCGCGGCAATATCATAACTTTGACCCGTTCTTCGAAGATTGGTTCGGGCCGGGGGAGAAGAGCCGTCAGAAGTCCTTGGGATCGGGTTTCATTTTCCGTCCCGAAGGGTATATCCTGACCAACTACCACGTTGTCAATGGAGCCGACAACATCACGGTTCGGCTCTCCGACAAGATGGAACTGTCCGGCGAGGTGGTTGGCACTGATCCGGCCACGGATCTGGCGGTGCTGCGGATCAAGGCCGAGCACCCGCTTCCCTCGATTCCCCTTGGCAATTCCGACTCTATCTTGGTTGGGGACTGGGTGATCGCGATCGGCAATCCGTTTCCGTCGCAGGGTCTCGACCGTACGGTGACTGTGGGAGTTGTGTCGGCGGTCGGGCGGAAGGATCTTTATTTCGGCGACGAGACGCCGACCTATCAGAGTTACATCCAGACCGATGCGTCGATCAACCCGGGAAACTCCGGCGGTCCGCTCGTCAACTTGGCGGGTGAGGTAATCGGCATCAATGCGGCCATCGCCAGCCCCACCGGTTCCAATGTGGGGATCGGGTTCGCCATCCCGATCAATTTTGCCAAGATGGTTATCCCGGACCTGATGGCGAAGGGGAAGGTGGCGCGTGGGTGGCTGGGGATCCAGCCGCGTGATCTCACGTGGGATGATGTCGAGGCCGAGGGGCTGAAGTCCGCAAGCGGCGTGGTGATCAACCGCATTATCGAAGGAACGCCGGCGGAAAAGGCCGGGTTACGTGCGGGAGATGTCATCGTTGCCGTGAATGACAAGTCTGTCGATGATGCACAGGCTTTCATGCAGCAAATCTGGCAGGGACGCGCCGGTTCCATCGTCCGCCTGGATGTGCGCCGTCAGGGAGCGGCCCGGGAAGTTTCCGTGACTCTGGCGGATCGGAATGAATACCTGGCGTCAGCCAGCGCGGAAGACAAACCGGCTCAGCCGGAACAGTCGCGGTGGCTGGGCTTGGAAGTTTCGACAGCAACACCGGAACTGGCCGGGGACTATGGAAGCGAATTCCATCCGGGTGTGATCGTGACCGATGTCGATCGAACCGGACCGGCCTATGACAAGGGGATTCGCCCCGGAATGATTATTGGAGAAATTGACCATACCGAGATCAAGAACCGGGCGGACTATGTGAACGTCATCAGCCGTATGGGCGAGGCGACCCGGCCTGTGTCGCTTCTGGTCTATGACCGCAGCGGCGACACCGGTTACATTGCGGTCCGTCCGGAACATCGGAAGTGAACCATCAGCGAAGGAGGATGCGGGTACGAGCGTAAGAACCTCTCGCAAGTACCGGGATGAAGACCGGTCATTAGATTTGTACCTCAAGGAGATCGGTGAGACTCCGCTTCTGACGGCCGCCGAAGAGGTGTCCTTGGCGAAGCGCATCAAGCAGGGCGATCAATCCGCCCTCGAGAGACTCACGAAGGCGAATTTGCGGTTTGTCGTGTCCGTGGCCAAACAGTATCAAAACCAGGGCCTGTCCCTGGCCGATTTGATCAATGAGGGCAACATCGGACTGATCAAAGCCGCCAAGCGCTTCGATGAGACGCGTGGGTTCAAGTTCATCTCGTATGCGGTCTGGTGGATCCGTCAGGCGATCCTGCAGGCATTGGCCGAGCAGTCACGGATCGTCCGTCTGCCCCTGAACCGGGTCGGGACGCTCCACAAGATCGGCAAAGTCGCCTCGTCGCTGGAGCAGGAGTACGGACGCGAGCCGTCGCCGGAGGAGATCGCCAAGGAATTGGAGCTCTCCGAATCCGAAGTATCGGACACGCTGAAGATCTCTAATACGCACCTGTCGCTGGACGCGCCGTTCTCGACTTCGGAGGACAACAGTCTCATCGACGTGCTCGAGGATGAACTCCAGCCCGCGCCGGACGAATCCCTGCTTAAGGAATCGCTTCGCGTCGAGATCGAAAAATCGCTGGAGACTCTCACACCGCGTGAAGCCGAGGTGATCAATCTCTACTTTGGTCTGTCCCATGAAAAGGCGCTGACGCTGGAGGAGATCGGCGTGCGTTTTTCGCTGACCCGTGAACGGGTCCGACAGATCAAGGAGAAGGCGATCCGCCGCCTGCGTCATGCATCGCGCAGTAAATCCCTGCGCGCTTATCTGGACTGACCGGTCCAACTCGACAACAGATAACTCCGTTGAACCCCGTTCCGCGCAAGCGGGGCGGGGTTTTTGTTACCCGTAGGGTGCATGCTTGGCGGTATCCGATGCGCCGAAACCCGGCTGTGGCAGGGGAGTGGGGGCAAGGTGGTCGCTCACTTCGGAGCCGGGTGGGGGCACGACTGCACCGGGTACGGGAATCGCATGCTTGGGGCGCGTGCCGAAGCGCGTCATCACGACGGCGCCTGCGCCGATCGTGGTGATGAAATAACCGAGCAAAATTGTGATCCCGAACAGCGTGATCGATACCATCCGCAGCGATGCCGTCGCTGGTTCCCCACCGTCAATCCACGTGAACACAAGGCCCAGGAGCGGGATTGATTGCAGCACGAGATAACCGGTCAGTGTGCGTGTCATCGGTGTTCGCAGGGCCAACGCTGTATTCTGCGTGATCTTCTCGCCGACCAGAAGACCGATGGACGCCTGCGAGAGGACCAGAGTTGCCGCGACCATCAGCGGCAGAAGAAAGATCGCAACGGGGATTCCGATGATTGTGACCAGCAGGAGGAGGAACACGGGCAGAATGAGTACCTCCGCCACTAACCCGATAACGAAGGCCTTGATGGACGCGTGTTCGATTGTCTCCTTAATCTTGGACACGTTCTTTGCCGCCAGCGCATGGGCTAAGAGCACGAGAAAAAACCAGAAAAGCGCGTTCAATACCACGAGCACGGTCAACGTGGTGTGCGGCCAGCTTCGCACCGGCACGAGCGAATTGCTGCCAAACACGTTGAAGAGGATTTCTTCGCGTTTTCCGCCTATGCGTCCGCCCGGCTCCTTGTCAATCTCTGAAGCAACGACATCACCCGCCACCGACCCGTTGGGGCCGATATGAACCCGTCCGAACGGGGCGACCACATCGCCGGCCACGTATCCATCGACATTGACGCTTCCAAAGACCGAAACGGCATCGCCGGTTACCTTCCCCAGGATGTCGACGTGTCCGCCGAAGACGCAGACGACGGCGCCACGAATGGTCTCATCCTTGTCAACCGTCACATCGGAAGCGAGATGGACGACATCCTCCTGATTTCGATGTCTCGAGATGACTATTGCACTGTCCGGACCGATCGAATCGATCATTCGTCGCTTATCGTTCTCGGATACGGAAAAGATGCTCAGGTGACGGCGGTGTCCGCTGCGGTCCACGAACGTGGCGCCGTTTAGGTCCACCGTGATTTCAGTGGCGTAAATCGAATCGCTGTCGGTGTGCGGAACCGGAGATATGGTCGAGATTTCCGGCAGACTTGGTATGTCAGAGGGACCCGGACGAACCGGCACGGGCTGGGCCAGTATCATGGCCGCGTTCACTATGGTAATCGATAGGAACAGCAGAACCAGCCAGGCCAAAGGACGATTGCCGAAATATCGTGGGCGGCTCAGTGGCATCCTTGGTTCACGATCCTGGCGTCCTGCCGGCTATTGTCACAACTCCCCAAGGAGAATGTCGCCCGACGACGTGGAGACATCCAGCGTGTTCTCACCGTCACCCAAGCGTCCGCTCAGTTCGTTGCGCGAATGATGATCGACACGCAGCCCGGGTGTCACGTGGATGTCCCCGGAGGAACTCGACAGCTTCACGTCACCCACGGTCGATGGCTGCACATAGATTTTGACCTCGCCGGAAACGGTCTCGGCGGCCAGCTTCCCGGTGGCGTGGGACAGGTGTGCGATGATGTCTCCGGAGATCGTGTGCAGATCGAATCCGCCAGACTCCTGTTCGACGGTGATCTGTCCCGAGGTCGTTGTTGTGGTGACATTTCCTTTGACTGCCCGCAGGGTAACGTCACCGGAAATCGTGCTGACATCGGCGCCGTCGGTGGCCCCAGAGATATCGATCGACCCGGACACGGATTGTGCCTTGAGATCGCCTCCGCAGCCGTCAACGGTAATGTCGCCCGATACCGACTCAACACGCGCTGATCCACTGCAGCCGTCCACCGCGATTTGGCCTGACACGGAATTGGCCCGCAGGCGGTTTCCCAAGTCCCGTGCCCTGACATCTCCCGATACCGTGCTCAGCTCCATCGTGCCGGTCACGCCGGTGGCTTCGGCGTTGCCCGAGATGCTCGTCAACTGTCCCGATGCGCCACGCGGTCCGCGCACATGAAAGCTGACGCTGACCATGCGCGACTTGCCGAAGAACTCTTCCAACCAATGGGAGAAATCACGGCGCTGCCTGACCGACGCTTCGAGAACCCCGGGCTTTCCTTCGACCTTGATTTTCAGTTCCTCGCGAATCTTGCCGGCTTCCTCTTCGTTACGGGCACGGATCAACACGATGATGTCGACCGTGGCCTGTGTTCCGCTCGTGGCGGTGTAGGAGACATCACCGGAGACAGTCTCGATGTCGATCTCCGGGGCATTGCCGACCTCGAAGATTTTCGTGTCGTCAAATGTGAAGTCGTCGAGCGCCCACGCCCGCGAGGCGGCGGCGATGACGATCAGCGCCGCGGCCAGCGCCAGCGACCTGGTCCAGTTCCTGTCTGTCATTTGAGTCCTCCCGCGATTAAGTCCAAATCGACTTGAGTTTCTTCTTGAGAAGTACGCGGGCGCGAAAAATGCGTGCCTTGACCGTACCAACCGGAAGATTCAGTTGCCCGGCAATCTCCTCGTACGATTTGTCCTGCTGATGGCGCAGGACAATGACCTCGCGGTACTTGGGCGGCAGCGAGGCGATGGCGTCCTGGATCGTGATCTCGCGCCGCCGTTTGTAGAGATTCTCTTCCGGATTCTGCGACCAGTCGGGGATCTCGAACCCCACCTCGCCATCCTGAGTCGGGATCGGCTTGTCCAGCGAGAGCGCTTCGATGCGCTTCTTGCGCAGGTAATCGATGGCATTGTTGGCGGCGATCTTGTACAGCCATGTCGAAAACCGGTATTCGAAGCGGTAGGTCGCCAGGGACCCTAACGCCTTCATGAATGTTTCCTGCACCAAGTCGGTCGATTCATCCGGGTTGTGGATGATCTTGTCGATGACGTGGTAGATCGCCTGACGGTGCCGGTTCAGGAGTTCCCGGTACGCCCGTTGATCGCCAGCCAGCGCCTCTTTGATCAGCCGTTCATCGGATTCGGCCACCTGGGCACCCGCACTTTGAGTTTACGATGTCGCCAACACAATGTTTCACCCCGGCGAAATCCCACCCGGAGCCGCTGGAACATACTCTGCAGACGGGATACAGGCCACCGGAAAGAGGGAGAGTGGTCGCTTCGCACCCAATGTCCGGCAGACCTTCAGGCGACCCAGTCAGCGCACAACACTTCGGCCTGCTCCAGCACGGTCTGTGTGGCCTGCACCTCTTTGTCCGGGGGATAGCCGTACTTCCTGAGTATTCTTTTCACCATGACACGAAGCCCGGCTTTGACCGTTTCCTTCAGTGTCCAATCGATCGTCACGTTGCCGCGCACGGTCGTGACCAGTTCACGGGCAATCGTCATCAATGTCTCGTCGCCCAGAACCTTGACCGCGCTGTCGTTGACGCCGAGTGCGTCATAGAAGGCGACCTCGTCCTCTGTCAGCCCAAGTTGTTCACCGCGCTTGTCAGCATCGCGGATCTCCTTCGCGAGTGCGATGAGCTCTTCAATCACCTCCATAGTCTCAATGGCGCGATTCTGATACGCGCGGATGCTCTTTTCAAGCAGCTCGGCAAATGAACGTGACTGGACCACGTTCTTCTTTGCCCGCCTCTTGATTTCTCCGTTGACGAAAACGACAACGTCGGGTCGCCGGTTGTGTTGTCCTTCAACAACGGTGAACTGGTTCACGGCCAGCCAGTCGTTGTTCCCAGGTACGTCGAAGTCAAGCACGCGCGCCGGCGCGCCGGCTATTGAACCATCGGCGCGGCGGTATTCCACCGTGACGCCGTCCACCAGCATCCGGTGCACGGCGCGATTGCGTTCGACCAGCGACGGCGCGTCGATGCGCGTCAGCTTGCGGAAAGCATCTTCAAGTGCCTCTGCGGGCACATCGGGGTTGAGCCGAACCAGCGCCTCGCGCAGGCGCCGCTCCAAGATCACATCGCGGCAATTCGGGTCGGTCCGCTCCGTTGCTGGCTCTCCGGGCGCAATGGCCGGGCCGTACAGCACGGAGTACCCCAAGCCCTCCAGCCAGTCGAGGGTGGCCTTTTCGACGACGGATTCGGTGAAGTTGCTCACCCGCCCTTCTTCCGTTGTTGTCTCTTTCGGTAAAGGCGCTCGGTGAACCCGCCCTCATTCTCAAAGGCCGTCGCCTGTGCCTTCAACTGGCGGTCGAGTAGATAGCAGCAGAGGTTCAAGAGAGCGAGTGCCGCGTTGGCCACAAGCACGGCGGAGGAAGCGGACTCAGACGGATTGCCACTGACCGGCACGGACTCGCGGGAGTTGTCACCGTCCTGCACGGACTCACACGGACTGTCACCGACCGGCACGGACGATTCAGCCTGAGTGGGAGCTCCGTGCTCGTCCGTGTTGGTCCGTGTCTGTCCTTGTCCCTGCCCGAGGCTCCCCGCCCGCTCTTTGTCCACCCACGCGCGCACGTCGTCCAGCGTGGCGCAGCGCCGTGCCTTGAACCGCTTCAGGGCCGGGTGTTCCGGAGCCCATTGCGGCAGATCGCGCTGCCGCAGGTAGTCCTCGTAGTCCAGCCGGAGTTCTTCCAGGCTGGCCCGCGCCACGTTGGTCAGTTTGAGTTCCGTCTTCTTGGAAGTGCCAGAGGCCTGGCTTCCCTCGGCAATGTTCTGCACACCGCTCCGTGCCGCCTGCACCATTTGGTCGCGGGTCCGGCTGCGCCGGTCGATATAACGGTCGCAGAATCGCACCGTAACGTCATAAACCAACTGCGCCAACTGGAAGCTCTTCAACTTCCGGTAGCCCCCGTGTTTCGGGATCAGTGGTTCATCCGGTTTCACGCTTCAACCCCGTCTGTGTGAGGCTTTGCCCGTCTCAGCCCCTCGGACACCATCCCCAACGAACCTCTCCGCATTCTTGATGCGAATCTCCCCCGAAATCAGCTTCGGCAGCAGTGTGTCGCGAAGGGCGGCGAGGGTGCGGGATTCGACACAGTGCAGAATGATCTGGTCGACGATGGGCCCCAGCGTGTTGTTTGCCGCGTCGAAAATGCCGTGATTGGGCACGACGGCCTTCGCGTCGGACAAATGATAGCGCTGTATGTGGCCCATGGTCGTGGCCTTGCCTGCGGCGATGTGCCTGAAGCTATCAAGGCGTTCGTGAATCCAGAGGTAGTAGAACCACCGGTCTGTCTTTTGCTTCGGGCTCATCGGCAACAGAGTCAGGGATCGACTTCACTCCAAGAAAGCACTGAGCTCAGTTCCGGGCAAGGGTCACGTTGAAGGGCCATACCTCCCTCGCCCCACCCCCACAAAGTATTGGGTCCGCACAATAATCCGCCACAACAGCCGCATGATAAGCCATTCGATTTCAACGTGTTAGCGGATCGCCCACCCGCCCGAACCGATGGCAAGGCACTTGCAATAGCCAATTCGTGTACAAGTGGCCTCAAGCCACGCCGATAATATACCTGGGGGATCAGAAGCCCGCTTCGCCCTCGGGGACCAACTGTTCTCGAAGGGAGCGGACATGCCTAAGCAGCGGAAATCCGGGTTGAGACGGCGACAGAAGTCCTTCTGGCATCTCTACAGCCTGCAGACGCTCAGCTCGGAGAAGTTTATCAAGGTGGTCGACAAGATCTTAAAGGACGAGTTCCACCTGATCAAATAGGACACGCGGTCGACCCTGCCCGGCTCCTTCGGCAGTCTTTAGATGATGGGTTGCGACCGCCATCCCCAGAAGGGGGAATCTAAATGGTCGATCACAATCCGTCGTGGCGTGGTCACACGCCAAGCGCAACCTGTTGGCGTAAACATAGTTCTGTTTATTGTCCGGTTCTCGCAACCTTTCTCTTGACAGTGTAAAGGGCATTGGATATCCTGCCGGGTCTTTTTGGCCGAAGGGAGTTCGGCCTTTAGGAGGGTTGGGAAGGATGAAGCAGACAAAGAGATACCACTTGGTGGTCATTCCTCCGTCAACGGATGGGGTCAGGCAGTACTCACTTCCACAATGGATCGTACCAGGCGCGATCAGCGCTTCGGCGTTGCTGATTATGGCTACCGTTGTGCTGAGTTTCCTGGTAGCCCGTAATGTCTCGCGTGCCGAGCGTTTGGACTCCCAAGTGCAAGAGAACATTGTTTTGCGATCACAGATGTCCAGTCTGACGCAGGATCTCGCGGTCCTGCGGAAACAATTGGGGTCGCTGGAGGAAGCGGAGAAGCGCGTGCGCGCGGTATTCGGCTTCCCGGAGATCGACCCGGCCGAACGGGCCCTTGGCACCGGCGGTTCGGTCGTGCCGTTCAACAGCGCCATGAGTCTGGCTGACCAAGAGAGATACGGTTTGGAGTCCGAGGTTGACCGACTGATGCGCCGTTGCACGTTCGAGCGGGAGAACTACGGGGCGATATGGGATGGGCTTCTCGAACGGAAGGCGAAGCTCGACCGAACACCGTCGTTGCTCCCGGTGAACGGCTTTTTGGCGCGAGGGTTTGGAATCAAGCCGGATCCGTTCACGGGTCAGGAGCGTTTGCATTCCGGCGTCGATCTGGCGACCAATATCGGGACCCCGGTTCATGCCCCCGCCGACGGGATAGTTCTCTCCGCGGGATATCAGCCCCAGTATGGAAACATCATCACGATTGACCACGGCGATGGAGTGCAAACCTGCTACGGCCATCTGTCTCGCTTCGCCGTGAAGGCGAAGACGAGGATCCACCGTGGCGATGTCATCGGATATGTCGGCAACACCGGGTATTCCACCGGGCCGCATGTTCACTACGAGGTCCATGTGAATGGAAAGCCGGTCAATCCCATGAACTACATTTACAACGGAGATGGGCTGGCGGGTTTGGTGGCCGTAGCGCCCCAACCAACACCGTAATCTTCCCATCCGCGATCGATTGACCATGCAGCCCCGCTGGGTAGTCCGGCGGGGTTTGTCCATGTATAAGGGGAACAGAGCGGGTGCCGGTTCGGTTGTTAAACAGGCCGATCTGCCGCTTGAGAGCGGAGAAATGCTGTAAGTCTGTGGCTTTCTCGAAAAATATATACGCCATCAGGTGCCAGATCGTTGTATGTTAAATGGGTTCCGGTGTTTGAGTTGCCATGCGGGCCAGAGTTCTCGCAGACGATATGCCCAAGCGTAAATCACCAGTCCAAAAGCCGCGTCGCCGTCGCCCCTCTCCGAAATCTGAGGAAGCGCCGACATCGCCGGTGGATGAGCGTCAGAACCTGCCAGCCGACAATCTCGAACCCGTTGCCGATGAGTATGACGAGACGTACGTCAAAGAAGTCATCAAAGAGATCCAAGCTGGCAAGGGTCACTTGTTCAAGGAGTTGATCGACCGCTACCGGTCTCAAGTCGCCGGGATCGCGTTCAAGATGGTCGGCGACTACGATGATGCCAAAGACATCACGCAGATGGTTTTTGTGAAGACGTTCTACAATATCAAGCGTTTCGACACATCCAAGCGTTTTTCCACCTGGCTCTACCGTATCGCGGTCAATGCGTCCATCGACTATATCCGCAAGTTCAAGAAGCACAAGTTCGAAGAAATCGACGACATGACCGAGCCGCGTGACGCGCCGCTTTCAACCCAGACTCCTGAACAGGTCTACCGGTTGAAGGAGTTGCGTGAGTACATTCTCAAGGCCGCGCGGAAGCTCAACGAGAAGCAGTACACCGCCTTTGTCCTCAAAGACCTCGAGGGACTCGATATCGACGAGATCGCGCAAATCATGGGGATGCCGCAAGCGACTGTCCGGTGGTATCTCCATCGGGCGCGTAAACAACTCCGTGGGGACCTGCGGCGGCACTTTGGACCAATCCTCGACAAGCTCGGCATATCTTGAATTGTGAGTTGTTGGGCTCGTGCCCGAAACCTTGTGTCGATCTCTGAACACTCACCTCCCCGCAGCCGGGATCTTCGACGTGGAGGGTCTTACCAGTTGCTCGGACTGACGACGGTCATATATTGGACACGTCTGAAGCGGGAGTCTGACAAAGGAGGTCACCATGCCGAGTGTCCAATATCTTTCCCATTCCTGTTTTCTGGTCAGCGCAGGCGGGAAGAAGCTGATTATTGATCCGTTTCTCACCGGGAATCCCAAGGCCACGATGAGGGCCGATGACGTTAAGGCCGATTATGTGCTGCTGAGCCATGGCCACGGCGACCATTTGGGTGATGCCTTGGAGATTGCAGGGAGTAACAGTGCCACGATCATTGCTCCCAATGAACTGGCGGTTTACTGCGCCAACAAGGGCGCCAAGACCCATCCGATGCACATTGGCGGAGGATGGGATTTCGATTTCGGCCGTGTCAAACTCACGATTGCGCACCACGGCTCTGCGATTGGTCCTGGTCCTTATGGGTGGGAATACACCGGCAGTCCCTGCGGATTTCTGGTCATGGCTGATGGCAGGACACTCTACCACGCGGGCGACACGGGGATCTTCTATGACATGAAATTGATTGGCGAAATGCATCCCGTTGACCTGGCGCTTTTGCCCATCGGAGACAATTTTACCATGGGCGTTGATGACGCGATCAAGGCCGTCGAACTGCTCCGGCCCAAACACGCCGTGCCAATGCACTATGACACGTTCGATCTGATCAAAGCCGACCCGGGCAGGTTTGCGGCTGGTGCCCAGCGCAGTGGCGTCAAGGTCACGGTCCTGCGTGTTGGAGAGAGTCTCACCTACTGACGGGATGTGCACGGCACCGCTCAAAGACAACCGTTGC
Organism: Candidatus Zixiibacteriota bacterium; assembly: GCA_036170655.1. Lineage (GTDB taxonomy): Bacteria > Zixibacteria > MSB-5A5 > WJJR01 > WJJR01 > JACRMA01. The sequence goes on from JAVHPP010000045.1 coordinate 15,223, forward strand.
GGTTTCCTGTCGTGATAGCGACTCCGGCAATTTGAATCACAATCCGTCTGAGTATTGAAATGAGACGCCCGATCAAGTTGCTCTTATGGAGTGCTGCGATTCTGGCGGGTCTGACCATTTCGGCGATGGTGGTCATCAGGGTTGTCTTCACCAAAGAAAAGATTCTCGCCATGCTCACACCGCAACTCGAGCAGGCGCTCAACCGCCCGGTGACCGTTAGCGATGCCGGAATCTCCTTTGCAGGCGGGTTGGGTGTATGGCTTGGCGACGTGACGATTGACAACAAGCCCGGCTATTCGAATGAGCCGCTGTTCACTATCCACACGCTGGAATTCAAGGCACAGCTTCTACCCCTGCTGGTGGGAAAGGTCAGACTCGACCGTGTGCTCTTAGACGCGCCATCGTTGCTCCTGGAATTTGACGGTGAGGGACACTCCAACATCTCCGATCTCGTCGTGCGGCGCCACCCCGCGGATACGATGTTATCACCGTCACCGAACCGTTCGTCCATGCTCTTATCACTGGGGGCTGGACGGATCATCCTGACCGGCGGCGAACTTATCACCAACAACTTCAAATCCCAGCAACGGATCGATCTCCACGGCATCAATCTGGACATGAGGGCGAATTTAGGGGAGCGCCTGGATGTCATCACATTCAGCGCTGACCTGTCCGTAGATTCGTTCGAGGTTTCTGATCCGGTCCGGGACTGGGCGGTCTCGCAGGGGATTCCGCGCGCATTCGCGGCGGGAAACTATAATCGTTTCGAGAAATCGGTCCAACTCGATACGTTACAGGTCGACGCCTTGGGTGCTCAGGTCGCGGGACAATGTGCTCTTCGTTCCCATCCAGGGCTGACGGAGATCCAGTTCAATGCCAGTTTGTCCCCGACGGATCTGAAACGAGTATCCGGCGAATTGCTGAATGCCGGACTCCTGCAGCAGCCCCCCGATCTCGAGGGCAGGATCTCCGGAGATATGCAGGCCAACTTCTCGTGGCCTCTCCCCGAGGGGGCGATCCCGGATTGGGGTGCCCGCTTCGATCTCACCGACGTCAGGTACAGACCCAGGCGATGGACAACGTCCATCACGACCCCGAGAGTAGAGCTCCGTGGCGACGAGCAGACGATCACCTGGTCTGTCACCTCGGGCCGGATTCCGGGCGGAACTTGGTCGACATCAGGCGCTATCGACAATCTCTTTGCACCCGATCCGGCCTTCTCAGTGCATGTTCTGGCAGATTGCGATTCGCTGGCGTGGGGCCTTGCATCTCAATCGGGCGAATTTTCCGTGGCGGGCGAGTTGCATCTGGACATCAATGCTTTCGGGCCGCTCAAGACTTGGAAGGCACTTCGTTTATCGGGACATTGTCAATCCCCGCGCCTTGTCGCGATCGATACGGCTTGGGCGATTGACACCGTTGCCCTCGCTTTCGACTGGGAATTGGCAGGCGCCGACCTGAAACTCAGTCAGACTGAGTGGCATTCGGGATCATCGTCCGGTCATGTCACGGGCACAGTCGCCGGACTCGTGCCGTCTGCTCTGGG
>JAVHPP010000046.1:0-16368 GCA_036170655.1 Candidatus Zixiibacteriota bacterium
ATGGCGAAGGTCACCCCGGTGGCTACAACAACAATCACCGAAGGATAGACCAGCGCGCCTCGGACTTTGCGCACGAGGGCATCGGCTTTTTCACGGTAGTTGGCCAGACGCACCAGGATGGTATCGAGCGCGCCCCCGACTTCGCCGGCTTCGACCATATTGACGAACAAGTCGTCGAAGATCTTCTTGTGTTTGCCCAACCCTTCGGCCAGGGTGGAGCCAGAGGAGACAGATTCCTTGACTTGGGTGATGACACGGCGCATCTGTACCGATTCCATCTGCTTTGACAGAATGTCCAGACACTGGACCATGGGCAGTCCCGCGCCGATCATCGTCGCAAACTGACGCGTGAAACGGGAGATCTCGATTTTTGGAACTCCGGTCCCCAGATGAAACTTCAACTGCGACGGTTTCTTGGCGACGTTTGCGACCAGGATTTTCTTCCGGCGCAACAGACGTTCCAGCTCGGTGCGGCTCTTCGCGCGCAACTCACCGGCGACGGCCATCCCGGCCATGGTCTTTCCCTTGTATTCAAAGAGCGGCACGTCAACCTCCTGCACTGGCATGCTCGCGGGCGCCCGCGAGCACCTGATTTCTCTGGATCATTTCGTTGAGTTCCTGCGGATTGGAAGAGCGGCCAACGGCATCGCCCATCGTGATCTTCCGCGTCAAATACAATTCGGCGAGGGATTGGTTCATCGTCCGCATACCGAACTTCTGTCCCGCCTGGATGAGACTGTATATCTGATGGACCTTGTCGTCGCGGATGACGGCCCGGATCGCCGGTGTGCAGATCATCACTTCCATTGCCAGGACACGTCCGCCCCCAATCCGCGGAATCAGTTGCTGTGAAACAACCGCCTGGATCACAAAGGACAAAGTGACACGGATCTGCTCCTGTTGATTGACCGGGAACACATCGATGATGCGATTGATCGATTCGGCGCAGGAGTTCGTGTGCAGTGTGGCAAAGGCGAGATGGCCGGTCTCGGAAATCCGCAGGGCGGCATCGACCGTCTCCAAATCGCGCATTTCACCGATCAGCACCACATCCGGGTCTTCGCGCAGGGCGTATTTCAGCGCCGAGGCGAACGACGGCGTATCCGAGTAGACTTCACGCTGGTTGACCAGCGAGAACTGATGCCGATGGAGATATTCGATCGGATCCTCAACGGTAATGATGTGACAATAAAGCTCGCGGTTGATCTTGTCGATCAGGGCCGCCAGCGTGGTCGTTTTCCCCGAACCCGTGGGACCCGTCACCAGGACGAGACCGCGCGGGAGGTTGGCGAGTTCGCTGACAACACGCGGCACGCCCAGTTCCTCGAACGAGCTGATCTTGTACGGGATCTGGCGGATGGCTACGGCGACGTTGCCGCGTTGCATAAAGACATTGCAACGGAACCGGCTCAGGGATTCGATACCAAACGAGAGATCGAGTTCCCAATTCTCTTCGAATTTCTTGCGCTGCTTTTCATTCATCACGCTGTAGGCGAGCTTCTTGGTCTGCTCCCCAGTCAGCGGTTCCATGTCGGTGCGCGTGAGGTGCCCATCAACCCGCAACTGGGGCGGGGACCCCACAGTCAGGTGGAGATCCGACGCCTTGCGTTGATACATCAACTCGAGCAATTCTCGTAAGGTCACCATGGGTGTCTTTTTCGCCTCTTGAACAGAACCTGCCGGACCAAATGATGCGCCGCCCTCTACTTGATTATCGGACGCTAAGCGGCGCTGCTTGATGGAATCCGGATCAGGTGGATTCGGCCAGAACCTGGTCGATTGGGATCTGCCCCAGTGACATCTTCTCGATGGCCGCCTGCCGCAACGACTGCATCCCCTCGCTAACCGCCTGCTGGCGGAGTTCGTCAACAGACGCAGAGGCAAGAATCATGCGTTCGATTGCCGGAGAGATCGGCATCACTTCGAAGATGCCCGTACGCCCGGAGAGCCCCGTGTGATTGCACTCGGGACATCCCGTGCCTTCAAAAATGTGCAGGTTCCCGGCGTCTTCCCGTGTCATCTGGAGCTTGGCCAGGTGCTCATCGCTCACCTCGATTTCGCGGCGGCAGTGAGCGCAGATCTTTCGCGTCATACGCTGTGCCATGATCAGTTTGGCTCCCGACGCAACCAGGTATGGGGGGATTCCCATATCGATCAGGCGGTTGACCGACGACGGCGCATCGTTGGTGTGCAACGTGGAGAAAACGAGGTGCCCGGTCAAAGCCGCGCGAATGGCGATTTCCGCCGTCTCCCCGTCACGAATCTCACCCACCATGATAATGTCCGGGTCCTGGCGCAAGAATGAACGCAGCGACGCTGCAAAGGTCAGTCCGATGTCAGTGCGGACCAGCACTTGATTGATCCCTTCGAAGTTGAACTCCACGGGATCTTCTGCGGTCAGGATATTGACTTCAGGGTCGTTGAGCGTCTTGAGGGCCGAGTAGAGCGTGGTGGTCTTTCCCGATCCTGTCGGTCCAGTCACGAGGATCATACCGTAGGGCAGGTTGATTGCCCGCTGAAAATTGTCGAGGGCCAGTTCGGGGAATCCCAGCTGGGTCAGATCCGCCATGAGCGATTGCGGATCGAGAATTCGCATAACCACTTTTTCACCGAAGATCGTCGGGAGAACAGACACGCGAAGATCGACGGCACGATTGCCGAATTTGACTTTAATGCGGCCGTCCTGCGGCAGCCGCCGCTCCGAAATATCCAGGTCGGCCATGATCTTGACGCGCGAGACGATCGCGGCCCGGTACTTGAACGGCAGCGGTTCGGTCTCCTTCAAGACGCCGTCGATCCGGTAGCGGACGCGGATGCGTTTCTCGTAGGATTCGATGTGAATATCCGACGCGCCACGGCGGATGGCTTCGAGGATGATACCGTCCACAAGTTTAACCAGCGGCTTGTCCTGCACTTGCGAACGCAAGTCATTCTCGTTGACCGTTTCCTCGGTTTCAATGACCTCGAGTCCGCTTTCATCCTCCAATCCCTTGAGCAGATCGCCGATGCCGCCGGTGTCCTTGTAGCACTGGTCGATCGTCCGCGCGATCGCCCGTTCGGGAGAGATGACCGGCTGGATGGTGCAGCCGGTAATGAATTTCAACGCGTCGAGGACATAGATGTTGTGGGGATCACTGATGGCCACAACCAGTGTTTTGTTCAGCTTGGAGATGGCGATGACATTGAAACGCCGGGCGATATCCAACGGGATGAGCCTGACGATCTCGGGGTTGAGTTCGACGTCCGAGAGTCTCAGCGCCCCAATGTTGAGCTGACGGCCAATAAAGTGGGTGAGTTCGTCCTCATCGGCAACGGCCCCCATCCGCACGAGAATGTCGACAAACTTCTCATTGGTGGCTTTCTGCTTCTCGAGGGCCTGGGCCAGTTGATCAGCACTGATCTTCCCTGCCTTGACCAGCATATGGCCGAGTTCTTGCGACATGGCGTTTCTTCAGATGCGGGGCACACCGCCCACGGGATGGGAAAACCGGACGACCGGAGAGTTCCCGAAAAGCGATCTACTCCTTGAATACATCGTCGATTTTTGACCCGGCGCTGCGGGCAAACTCCGGATCAATGGCTGGTTCTTCCTTGTTGTCAGATTCCGTCAGAATCTCCTTGAGGCGATCACCCGTCTCCTTGGCAAACAAGCGCACCATCCCAATCGTCGTGCGATCATCAAAGAGGACGGCGAGAATGCAGCGCTCCCCGACCAGCGAGACGTGGATGTGATCTTTCTTCCCCTGATGGAACAGCACGGAAAATTCCGGCTCACCAACCAGCCGGGCGATTTCTTTGGTCGAAGCGAAGCTTCCGGCCAGCAGCGCCGCCAGCGCGGTGGTGTCCAGGGTCTGCGTGAATCCCTGCCGTGTGATGAGATGGCCGTCCTTGTCCACCAGCAGCGCGCACTTGGCTTCCGCCTTTTTGATCATGCGCAACAGGGCGGCATTGATCTGGTTAACCTGTTCCTCGTAGACAACGAACGAATGTGACGACATGAGTCACCTCCCTAACGGCCAGTCAACCACCCGAACAGGCGGTCCCAGAATGATCGTTGACGACTCCTGATCCGTCGGCTGGGCTGCCGTGCAAAGACAACGTCGCGCGGAATCGGAGTGGCACGATGTGCAATTCCTGTCTGTGTAATTTTGTTGCTGCTGATCAGCGCGTCGGCGCCCTGCCCAGAGGGCGGGGGCGGCTCTTCGACCGCAACGGCACTGCGGTTTGCCTGCGTCCATGATCCGCCGTTGGGTACTGTGGCAACGGTCTGCGCATACACCGGCTCGGCCCTCTGAGACGAGACATCCACCCGTTCGGGCATCGGAGCCGACGCGGCACCGATCTGGGGAACGCCATCGGGGGAAACCGCCGTTTCACGCTTCGTGTGTTCCAATACCAGCTTCGTGATCCGTTTGAGAGTGTCAAACACACCGGTCCCGTTGACTGCCGAGGCTTCGGTGCAGACCCAGCCTTCGGGATTCAACGCCTTCTGCAGTTCATCAATGGAACAGATGTCGGGCAGATCTCTTTTGTTGTATTGAATGACGACCGGAATTTCAGAGAGATCGATGCCGTTTTCCCGCAGGTTCTCGTACATGTTGGTCAGCGATTCGATGTTTTCATCCATCTTTGCCTTCTGCGAGTCGGCGACAAAGACAATCCCGTCCACGCCTCGGAGCACGAGTTTGCGTGTGGCGTTGTAGAAGACTTGTCCCGGGACGGTGTACAATTGGAACTTGGTGGCGAACCCGGCGATATCTCCCACGTGGATCGGCAGGAAGTCGAAATACAAGGTCCGGTCGGCCTCGGTCGCCAGGCTGATCAGATCACCCCGCGATTTCGAGGGGATTCGGTCATGGACGTACTGAAGGTTGGTCGTCTTGCCCGACAACCCGGGACCGTAGTACACGATCTTGCAGCTAATCTCGCGAAATGCGTAGTTGATCGTTACCATTCGTCGCCTTTGCCCTGCGGGCACAGCCCGCCGCACGGTCCGTCAGATGTTGCGCAGCTCGTTGATTGCGTTTCGGATTTCGAGTCGCACGAGGCCGATATTGACACGAGAGTCGGTGGTCACCACCAGTGTTCCGATGCCGGCATCGGCCAGGAACATTTTCCGGTTGTCTGCCTCCACGGTGATTTGAGAGAAATCACCACTGCCCATGTTGTCAAGTGACCGGCGGACGGTCGCCACAATGGATGAGGCCAGCGCCCCGACGGTGTCATCTTCGACCTGACTGTTGAGATCGGCGGCGATCACGATGCCGTCGGCGCCGACAACCATGCTGCCGGTCACACCGTTGGTCTTGTTCAACTGCGTGAGAACGTCATACATATCGAGCCTCCTGCAGTCCCGTGGACTGGACACAGCGTTCTTGAAGATGCTTCAGAATCATGTCACGTGATTGCGACAGCCGCAGACCGATCAAATCGTCGGCGTCCCGGTTGGTCAAGACACCAAGCCAGAGTTCTCCAACCGCCTCCAGGATAATCCGGCCGGCATCGGTACGAACTTCGACGCGCTGGGGGGTGACTTCCCCCGCCGCGGAGAGACATCGGCGATTGAATTCAACGATCTCAATCGAAATTGGCGCCCAGAAATCGACACTGCCGGTGTATTCCTGTCGCTGCCACACCGCCAGTGGCAACCCTTCGGCATCGACCAGCCAGGAAATCCGCACACCGTCATAAGCGCCAACGTACGCGAGAGCGTTGTCGAACGTCAGGTGCGAACGGTGCAACAAAGATCGCGTGTCTGTCCCCGACCCGAAGGATTTCGACAGATCTCCTCCGGCCATTCTGGGAACATGAACCGGATGGGAGGGACGAAACCCTGCGATCCGCGGCCGCGGAAGATCAGCGCCCCAAAGGCTCTTCAGCAGAACACGGATGACAAATGGCGCGGCCGCCACCTGCAGGATCAGCAATGGTGGGAACGACCACAGGGCAAATTTCACAGACGAAACCCACGACAAATCGTGGCCGGCCGCCAGGAGAGAACCGGAGGCGACACCGCACAGATAACGATAGGCCAAGGTGAATACGGCCGCCGCCATACGTTTGGAGACGGTCAGCCACGAAGCAAGCGGGATCAGCAAAACGAAGTACAAAGCGCATTCGATCAGAACCATCACGGGCCGATAGCGGAACGGCATCAAGCCGGCAGCGCCGGGGTAAAACAGCAACGGGATGACGGCCAAGGCCCCCGTCCAGAGAATCATCTGCCGGATGGTGACGGAGGAACTGGTCGATCCATGTCTGTCAGCGAGAGGCATTGCGTATCCCTTTCCACATCTCGGTCGGTTGCCGGCCGTTAGACATCCATCGGCAAATCAGCCGGCGCTGTACCGTCGTCGTGGGTCGCTTGCATTCCCTTCGACGGCGACGTGACTTCGCCGTACGAAGGAGGAGAATTCACACGTTTCGCCATATCGACGCCACGCTGGCGTATGGCCCCGAACGACATTAGACGAAGGCCAACCAAGCCAAAGGCCAAGTCGCCGTTCTTCCTCGCCCATATCTCGGAGCTGGCTGTTTCAATGTGAACTTCCTGGAGAGGACTCCATGCGTGGTGGCACAAGAGCTCATCAATGACCTGCGCCAGTGAACGAACAGAGCCTGCCCGACCCTCTGTCTCTGCGGATCGTGGGTGGACCGACACAAGCTGATCAACCCGGTCGTACACAAAAGCCGCCTCGACGCCGCGCAAATTCCCGATCGCGCTGGCCCACTCTTCCCAACCGATCGGATCAGGCGTGTTGCGCATCTCCGGGGCGGGATGGTGTTCCCCGTCGGAGTCGGTTGCCGGCGAGGGCAGTACACCTTGGCCCGGTTTGGCCGCGCCCAATTGCTTCACCTGCTCCACCAGTTCGGCGAGTCCCGGGTTCCCCGGATCGGAGATCCTCAGCCGATCGATTACGGCCTGGGCGGCTTTGCTGTCTCCAGTGGCGATCTGGATCTCTGCTTCCAACAGATCAGTCGTGCGTGTCTGTCCATCCAGCTCGATGGCACGACGTAACGCACCCAATGCGTCTCCGAGCATTCGCTGATACAAGTAGAGTTTTGCCAGAACGACGTGCGCTGGCGCGTAGTCAGGATGGTGCTTCAGGCCGCTTTTGCACACCGAAAAGGCCCGCCCGAATTCACCCCGACGACGGTATGCTTCGGCAAGCGCCGCAAACACCTGCGAATGAGGATTGTCGGCCAGGATGGCCAGACACCGGTCGATTCGCTCGTCAAGCTCGGCAACGTTAATCATAAGTGACCTTGAAAATGCAGACTCAGGCAACAGCCCCGGTGCCCGCCTGCACGGCAGGGGCTATCTCCATGCCACATTTGTTGATATCGACGCCACACCGGGGTAACTTTATCCTTTACGGAAAACAACCTTTTGGCGCGATCCGGACTCCTTAAGGGAATGCCAAGTTTGCTCCGGTCTCAATGTCGCCCTGCAGTGTCCATCACTGCTGAAGGATCGCACTCGATCTCGGGTCGCCTTAGTTGCGATTTGCGTCGAAGAGAGGTGATGCCCGCGGTGGGGTTAGACTAACAGCTTTCGGATGCGACCGACACCGAGCAGCACAAAGACCAAGGCGACAACTCGGAGGGCGTCAACCCAAGTGACCGAGATTGGCGCCACCCCCATCTGGGAGGTCACCAAGAGCAACTGCGCGAAACCGAGCAGTCCGAAGCCGCTCACAAGCCAGAACCAGCCACGGGCGATTTTCCCCCCGCGCATGGCTACATAAATCTTAAGAGCCGTATAGAGACAGGCGATGACGACCAGCAGCAGGAGCACGCCGATGAGCACAGACCCAATAGGAATTCCCAACGTGTCGGCCCCAGCCACATGCACGTCGGACGGCCGCACCGCTGACTGTACCCCCAGTGCGATGGCGCTGTTCGCGCTGATCACGCCATCCCATTTCATTGTCTCACACCCCCCGTAAGGCCTGCCGAATATCCCTGCCTATATCATATTTGTCGGCCAGCGACCGCTTTTGGGCAAGCAAGAAGGACAGGTCTTTTTGGATACCACTCGTGACGCGACCGGCAATTCCTGGCCCCAGCCAGTCTGCCGTCAGACGCACCCTGTCCGCAAGAATCTGATTGGCGGACGACAGCGCCCGGTGCAAACGTACCGGATCGGGAATTCCGGACATCTCTTTCTGCAACGAATCAACCGGACCGCCCGGCGTGATCAGGACATCGAACAACCGGGACCGATCGCTCTCCCATCCCTCTGGCGCCCGGCAAAACAATCGCTCACCCGAAGGTCCAAGGTACTCGACCAATACCTTATGCACGGCTTGAAGAGCGTGAGTGTAAAGACGGTAGATCAACTCGTACACCATCTCTTCCTCGCCCTTTCGGCTGGCACGTTCAGCCGCATCAGGACAGGGCTCAACCAGAGAAGATTTCAGGAGCTTGTGCAGAGACTTCGAGGCCGAATACTCACCATGAGCGGCCGATGAGATGATGTCGGAGACGCTCCGTTCACCGTTCACGGCGACTAGCACATCAATGTCTTCTCCGGTGAGAACGATATTGGGTTCTTCCATGCGTGGGGAGGGACTCAAGCGGAGGACAGTCGCCGCGTCGGGAAGGGAATGGGCGACCTCTGCATATTCGTCGAATCGGCGGGCGCCCTCCATCATCACGTTCAAGGTGTTGAGTTCCACGAGAATCTGACCGGGGTCTGGCGCCTCCCCATCCAGAAAGCGGAACTCCGCTTCCGGCCAGGCAAAGACACTATAGACAACCTCCTCCACTTGGGCGCGCAGCGAGTCAAGAATGATGGCCCGGTCAAGGATACCCATTTCGATCAGGACATGTCCGAGCCGCTTGCCGGAGGATCGCTGCTTCTTGAGCGCCTTGTCCAAATCGTCTGCAGTGATCTGTCCCCGGCGCAGAAGAACCTGCCCAAGCCGTTCTTCGATCGTCGAGGGCTGCGCGGCGGCGGTCACGATGTTTCCGCCACGGAAATAAATCTTCTTCGCGGCATTTGCACGGAGCAATTGCAAGACACCGGTCTTCTTCCCGGTCGAGATAAGCTGGAGGATATCTCCAAAGGAGACAGTCTTGAGATTTCCGGTGAACCCCATGGTCGCCCTCGCGGCGGCGCGCGCGACTCCGCGACTCATTGACCGCCACGTATCTTTATCGGGGTCAAGAGAATCGGGCTTTACTCCAATTCGGCGATCAGGGGGCGGGATCTCTGACAGTTGGCACGATTGTTGTGGATGACGGTCTCCATTCGATCATAACACCGCCATTGAGGGTCGTCGACCAGAATTGAACCGATGGGAACTGCGCCCGCCACCGTTCCAGCCACTGCTCCTCGTGTCCCGGCTGTGCATATCCACCAAACAAGATCACGCGTTCGGGAGCCAGCCGCGCAAGCAGCGTCGCGCCCAAGCGAGACGGCAGGCCGCCGGGGAGCACAATCGTGCGCGCCGAAGCCATCGCCTGTGTCAGCCACTCGGCGCCGGGGGGTGAAGTCGGATAGTCTCGCAGACAGAAGATTGTGTCGCCATACCACGCGAACTGCTCGCCCCACACACGTGGCGGCTCTTTGGCATCGGTCGAATATGACACAAACCGCTTCCAGGATGGAACTGAACTCTCGTGATGCAGCAATATCACATCCGTGGTTGACACACTTGACGAATCCAGCCAACGCCATGGACCAAGGCGGAATGGGACATCACTGTAGCCAGATTGGGATCGGGCAAACGGGACCAAGATCCACTCCTGCAAACCCTCATCCAAATCCGGTGAATCGACCAGCCACAATCCCTGCTCTCGCTGGTGCATATAGGCCGCCACACGGGTAGCACCTGCGTCAAGGTAGGCAAGGGTGATGGGCGGGCGAGATTGTGAATGCAGACTCCAGATCGCCATAGCGGGAACAAGCGCAACCGAATACCAGGCTACGAGCCTCGCCCAACGATAACGGTGACGCCAGTTTAGCAGCAGGAACACAGCAAGATAGAAGTGGATGATAGCGATCCAGGATGGATCAGGCCATGAAAGTCGCGCGCCGGGGAGTCTCGAAAAGAATCCAGCCGTGCCCGAGGTCAGCTCGACGACCCATTGCACGGGAATGGCAACCCACCCCGCCAGCGGCCCGGGCACGAATGCAATCACCGCGAGTGTCAACCCACCGTATAATGATGCCGCCGCGAGCGGGATCATGCAGAGATTGGCGGGCACGGACCATGCCGGCACAGTCCCGAAATGACGCGCGACGATCGGGACAGTCACCAGTGTGGCTGCGGTCGATGTCGCCAGAACGAGTAACGGGACACGGAGCCATCCGCGTTTCGGCAGCCACTCCCACCTCTGTGCCCGCTGCGTCACCAGCGTGATGCCGATGACCGCCACATAAGAAAGCTGGAATCCCGGGCGAAACAGTTGCGACGGTGACACCAGCAGGATGGTCAGGGCAGAAACACCCACCGCGTTGAGAAATTGTACAGGCCGAAACAAGAGACGTCCAATCAACATGGTTGAAATCATGAGCGAAGCGCGCACCACCGACGGTTCGTTCCGTGTCAGAAAGCTGAACGCAATGACGATCAGTATCAGCACGACCGTCCGCGGCCATCGCGGTACGCGCATGATCCGCAAGGGCCAGAGCAAGAGCCCGACGACCAGCCAGACATTGGCACCGGAGACGGCAAGCAGATGCATTGTCCCCGAGTCACGGAAAGCGTTGACAATGCTCTGCGGCAATTGATCGGTGTCGCCCAAGAAAAAACCGAGAATGAGCCCACCGGCCGGTCTGGGAAGGGCGCCGGCAATGGCGGCACGAATCCACCGGCGAACCGGCTCGACATACCGGTCCAGTGACCAACGCGATCCCGCGTCGGAGAGAGATCTGATGTGTCCTGACGGTCGCAGGAGTCCATCAATTCCCTGACGGTAGAGATGAGCGGCGTAATCGAAGCCACCGGGATTTCTTTGCACGAAGGGAATCACAATGCGGGCGGGGAACTGAAGGAGATCCCCAGAGTGGAATTCGCCGGTGCTGAGACGTGTCGTCAGTAGCAGGCGTGCCGTCACCGGAATGTGCCCCCGCTCTGTGCGGATGGCCTCGAGATCAAAGGGAGCCCGCCATCCGGCTGCCCTCTGCTCCGGCGATCCGGCCAGATGTCCCACGACATCTACCGTTTTGCCCGACTGCATGAGTGTCGCCAACGCCGGTGAAGGACGGTTGCTATTCTCCAACGTGATCCGCCATGCTCCCAACGCGATGAGCAGGAGACCGGCGAACAACACGGGCCATGCCGTACGGTCAGCCAGCGATTTCAGCATCACGACGGCTATGATTCCGGTGACGGTGAAAATCGCCCAAGTCGCAATGGGCCAGGCGCCCCAGTCGCCAACCACAATACCCACTGCGAGAAGGACTGAAGCGAACAGGGCCGGGTGGCGTTGTCCGGCGATGCACACCCAAGACTTTGCGGGATTCTGTCTCTGACTCCCGACGGTCGCGGTCCAAGTATCCATGCGGGAGTGTGGAGTGGATCGAGGTCGGAGTTCTGCTACCGGACCTCAGAGAGTGGGTAACGGGAAATGGCTGCCACCATAACAGCGCAGGGCATGATGCAATCAAACATCGCCATAAGCGACCCCGCTATTGAGCAATGGCAAACCGTACGCGCACTTGAGCCACCGTGGTCACCACCGGCGATTTGAGATCAATGGCCTTTTGACGGACAAGTATGTCCTCATTGGGTGCTGATGCGTTCAAGGGTAGCGCTGACGGAAGAGGCGACCATGGGGCTGGCTGGGGCGGCGGGGTCGTTTCTTCGCATCCCGTCAGGGCGCCAAGCTTGACACCACCCTCTGCGGCCAACGCCTCCGCTTTGAATCGGGCATCGGCCAGGGCGCGCTTCAAAGCGCTCTCATATTCAGTCTGCGGGTCGCTCACTTCAAACCGAAACCGGACCGAAGCGGCATCCAACATTGTGGCCCGGTCCATCATGTCGATCGCCGCAGAAAAATCATTGAGACGCACCACCAGCGTCGTCGCGGCCAAGAAGATGGTCTTCTTTGGTTCCTCCGGCAGCGGACGACGGTAGGCCTGCTGGCTGCGGACCCAATCGTCGGGCTTGATGCCAAAACGGCGAAAGTCCGCGATGAGTCCCTCGGTCTTGCCGACGGTGCGTGCCCGAGCATCTTCGGCGGTCGACCCCGAACCGAGCACGGTCATCTCGAGCACGAGAATCGTGGCCGGTGTGTTCAAGACCACCGTACCGGTGGTCACAATTTCGTGCTCCGGATTCTGTGCCCATGCCGCACTCACCAAACCAAGCACGAGAAGGACTGACATAACAAAACGGAAAGATCGGAATACGCTCATTGGTCCCCCCTGTTTTTCTGGTGGCCACGGAAGTTCAGAAACGCAGGCCATTCACTCTTCATCCTTACACCGCCAAGCTGGCGATATCCCAATAGCCAAGTTATCCCGAGATAGAGAAATCCAGCAACCAAAATCGCCAGCGCAACGCCCCCCACACGCCACCAGCCAGAGGTCATGTGCCCCATGGAATTCCAGACCACCCATCCCAGTCCAATCGAACCAACAGAAACACATGCCACCAGACCGAAGTGGCGGATCAGACGAGTCAGACCGAGCGGGCCGTAGCGCCGCTGGGCGATGATCCAGAGCGCCGCCACTTGGACCCACGCCGCGCACGACACCGAGAGCGCCAGCCCGCCATACCCCATGGGGCGCACGAGCAGTGACATGCCGATCAGATTGAACACGACGGCGAGGATGCCACACATGGCGGGTGTCCTGGTGTCGTGGTGTGCATAGAACAGGGGCGTGGTCACACGGATGGCCCCCATCGCCGGCAGGCCGGCGGCATAGAACATCAACGCACGTGCGGTGTGGGCGCTGGCAACAGCATCGAAACGACCGCGTTGGAACAACGCCGCACAGAGCGGCTCTCCCAGAATGATGAACATGACTGCGGTCGGGATCACGAAGTAGCTGACAGTCTGAAGCGCTTGCGCAAATGTTCGCTGTACCTGTTGTGTTTCTCCTGCGGCCACGAGTTGCGACAGACGCGGCAGCCCCACTGTGGCGGCGGCGACGGCGAACACACCCAGCGGCAGGAAGATCACGAGGTAGGCATAATTGAGGTAGGCCACCGGGCCATCGCCGAGCGACCAGGCAAAACGGGTGATTGAGAAAATGTTAATCTGCACAGCCGCTGTGCCCACCAGCGAAGGCAGAATCAGCGCAGCAATATGGCGGACATTGGGGTCACGCCATCCCAAAGCGGGGGCATGGCGGAATCCGAGACGGTGAAGTGAGACGGCTTGGAATGCCCATTGCAGGATGCCCCCGAGGACTACTCCCCAAGCCAACCCAATGATCTTCGGGTCGGTCCAGAATGACAGGAGGGTGGCACCAATGATGACACCGACGTTGAACCCGGCCGGGGCCAGCGCGGGGATTCCAAATCTTCCCAGCGAATTCAGCGCTCCCATCATGACTGAGGCAACTGACACCAAGAGCAGGAAGGGAAACATCCACCGGGCCATCCGGATCAGAAGCTCAATCTTGCCCGGCGAGGACTCCACGCCGCCGGACATTAAAGACGCGATCTGCGGCGTGAAGAGAATCCCCAGTCCACATACGACCAGCAGCACGGGGACAAAGACGCCGAGAACCCGATTGAGCAACTCAAAGGCAGCCCGCTTTCCATCTTTTTCGAGGACGCGTGAGAACGTGGGGACAAAGGCGGCGGAGAAGGCCCCCTCGGCAAACAAGTCTCTGAGCAGGTTGGGGATACGAAAGGCGGCGACATAAGCATCCGTCATGGCGCCAGCCCCGAAATAGTAGGCGATGACCTGCTCTCGCATCAGGCCAACCACACGGGAGAGCATGGTGGCGATCACCACCGTGCGCGTCTGACGGGCGAATCGGGCGGTAGCGGGAGCCTCTTTTGTCATTGCACGTTTTCGGGGTATCTGCTATAATTGGATGTTGTAGGATAACCCCGGCTTGGACCGGGGCCAATGGTTTTTGATCTGAGAACGAAGAGAGGGAATCACCGTGGCTGAACACTTATCTGTCAAGAAGCGTAACCGCCAGAGCATCGCGCACAACCGCCGCAACCGCGCGGCCAAATCGAAGATTCGGACCACCACGAAGCTGTTTGACAGCGCCGAACCAGCCAACAAAGAAACCAGCTACCGCACGTTGTCGTCTCTCTTGGACCGTGCCGCCACCAAGCGGGTCATTCACCCCAACAAGGCCGCACGGACCAAGTCGCGTCTGGCAAAACGGATGAAAAAGGTAACGGTGACCACTCAAGGATAGGTTGCAACAGTCGGGCCTCAGCCCATCGGGTGGACAGGTTTACAGGAGTGTCGCTGGTATGGCGGCGCTCCTTTTTTTGTCCTGAAACGCGACGGGTGGGACGCGGCGCCAGTGAACGAATATCCTGGCCTACCAAACCAAATGCCGTGCCAGGCGTAGCAGCGACGGGCGGTGGCGCAGGGCGGTCTTGATGACATCGATGGGATCGATGGCGGTAACCGTCTGGCCGTTGTAGATCGTGGCCAGAAATCCAATGACATCATCATATTCGGTGTTGGACATACGCAGCATGATGTTGCGCGTCCAAAGAAAGTAACGCATCTGGCGACCGCGCGCCGCCATCCACCGGGATGGGTACTGGCGCAGAATGGTGAGGTCGCGGTGGCCGTCACGCAGGCAGGCGACAGCCGCTTCGGCGGCGAGGCGGCCCGACCAGAGGGCGTTGGCGATACCGGCGCCGGTCACCGAGTCGACCAGACGGGCCGCATCGCCCGTCACCATGACGTTGCCCCTGAGCATGAGCTTGCGTCCGCAAAACTCCGGAATTCCTCCCACGCTGCGCCGCAGCGGCTTGGGACCGGGTCCCTTGAAACGAAACTGGATAAACTCACCCAGCATGGTCATCGCCTTGCGGCCATGAGCAACGGCGGGCGCGAGCGCCAGCCCGACATTGGCAGCGCCGTTTCCCTTGGGGAAGACCCACGCGTATCCCCCGGGGGCGAAACGATCATCGAAGTAGAACTCCATCCGCGACGGGTCAAGTTCGGGGACATCCCCTAATAGGAATTGCGCCGCAGAGTCGACGCGATTGAGCGGCAACACCGTGTCCAGTCCCGCCCACCGAGCCACCATGGATTCGATACCGTCGGCGGCAATGATGATGTCGCAGCCGACGTCATAAGTCGTGCCGTTTTCGCGCAGACGAATTCCCGCAAAGCGTTCGCTGTCATTGGGAATCAGGCCGACCGCCTCTGTGCTTGTGCGCACCTGTGCGCCATATCCAGCCGCCATGTCGGCCAACCCCTGCTCAAAACGGCGGCGGGAGAGGACAAAACCGGCGTCTGGATGGTGCAATTCGAGTTCCATCCCACCGGGCGAACGCAGATAGCAGCGTTCGATCCCGGCCGCGACCCAGTCACGGTTGAGTTCGATGTTATCAGTCAGACCACAGAGGGAAATCCCTTCTGCGCAGCAGAGCGGTTCGCCAATAACTGCATGTTTCTCGATCAGCAGCGTCCGGCAACCCGCACGCGCCGCGGTCAGAGCCGCCAACCCACCAGCCGGGCCTGCTCCGACGACGACAATGTCAAACTCCTGGTCCATTGTTCATGCCGGAAACTGAATTCGTCCGATGCGGACCAGGTCAGGATCACCCAATCGACAAGGCGCTGGTCGGACAGGCAATGACACACACATCACAGAGCACGCATTCATCGTGGAGAATCTCAAGAACGGTGGGGCGGAGTACCAGGGCATCATAGGGACAGACCGCGACACAGAGCCCACATTCGGCGCACGCTTTGACATCCAATGTCAACTTTGTCTCGCGCACGGTTGCACCCGAACCGGTCATAGGAAATGTCGATCAAGATGTTTGAGGGGTATTTAAGCGAATAAAGAGCACGTGACGGTTAGAGTGAGTCGACATGCATGGATTTGAAGCGGTCACGGTTGATGAACACCAGACGGCCACGCCCGGGCTCGAAGCGGACTTCGGGAAAGGCCGCACCCCACTTCGACGGCGTCTCCTCTTCGGTATGGACAACCTGTCCGCTGCGATCGTAGATTACGCACCGGGAGCGCACATGACGTTCGAGGCTTTCCGGCCCCGGATCGTAGTCCAGACCAAGGGCAACCAGACGGGCGCCGTCGAGAACATCGACCGTGCGGATGTTCCATGTCGTGTCGGGAACGGCAACATCCCAGAGCGTGGCGACCGTGTCTGTTTGAATGAGAATCGCGTGCCGTGCAGTTGCGGCGCAAGCGTGCTGTCCGTCGGGCGAGACTGACATGGCACGTATGGG
>JAVHPP010000047.1:0-16325 GCA_036170655.1 Candidatus Zixiibacteriota bacterium
CGAAATAGACATCCAAGTCACCCAGCCGTATCAGCGCGGCGGTGCGCTTCGGGGTCCGATCGCCCTGTGCGGCAACATGCTGAAAGTAAACGCGGGCGGAATCCATCCGCTGGGTCTCGAGGCGGTAGATTTCACCGATCTCGAATTCGACATGGCTGCGCTCGGGGCCATCCGGCATCTGGAACGCCAGTTGTTTGAGCATGCCCACCGCGACATCGGCATGCCCAAGACCCAACTCGGCACGCGCCAGTACGAAGTTGACATCGATGGCTTTTGGATGCTTGGGATACACTTTGAGAAAGCTCATCGCCTCGGCGCGGGCCGTGGCGTAGTGCTGTGTCTCCAGGGATCGCATGATGCCGTAGAGCTGATGCTCGCCCGGCTGGGACGCGAAATGATCGGCCCGCCGGTACTCGGCGAACGCCGTATCCACCAGACCAGACTCGAACAGCAGATCACCGTACAGGCGATGGGCGTACTCATCATTGGGAGATTCTTTGACGATGCGTTTCAACGCTGCGGTAATCTCGCCCGCAGCCTCCGGGAGCTTGATGAGATTCGTGATGCGATGCTGAACGGCGGATCGGGCATCAGGACGCGATCGCAGCCAGCGAAAATACTCGTCGATAGCGGTTGCATACTCGCGGCGCGCTTCGAAGATCTGCGCCAGGTTCTCGGCAAAGAGGACCGAGTCGCCCAGGATCTTCCGGGCGTCGCGATAGGTCTCGATGCCCTCACGGTACTTACCGGCCCTTGCATACGTTTCCGCGGCGACCCGATAGCGGTCGGCATCTTTCGGATCGGAAGCGATCAGTTGCCCGACCGTTGCCATGGCGGAATCATTCTGGTCGAGCTTCCACCACGTGTCGGCCAGATCAGCGAGATAAGCCGCTTCTTTCGGATGACTGCCCAACTGCGTCCTGAGCACTTCAAGCACACCGCTGTAATCCTTCAGCCCTCTGTAGGCCTGCTTGAGCGACGTCGCGGTCATCTCATCGCCGGGGTCTTTCTTCCACATGGGAAGAAGGAGGGCCAAGGCTTCGTCGTAATGACCCTCCATCATCATGCGATCGGCTTTGGCCAGGTCGGGCCGGACCAGCCGGAGTCCTCCCTGCAATTGACGGAGGACCTCATCGAGCCTCTGCCCATCAAGGGGAGCAACCGGAGGCTGGATTACATGGACCGTATCATCGCCCGTCTGAGGGACGGGCTTGGACCTTGTTTTCGTTTGCGATAGAGCCGATGGAGATGACGTCAAAAAAGCCACAGCCAGCGCAGTGACGAGCAGGAGGAGAAACTTGGTCGGAGTTAACTTCATGGTGGTGAGGGGTTGTAACCGCCTTACCGGCGCAGAGTTCCCGCGCGAATGAACCATCCCACATATATACGCACCGATTCGATTTCATCCAAGAGCGGACTGGCCTGTATAAGTTGTCACTTGATGACGGCCGATCCTCATATCTCCAAGGCGTTTGCATTGACCCCCAGCGACTGTGCCAATATATTCCCGTGTTACTCCAATCAGGGGGATGCGAAACATGCCTAAGGCGCTTATCACGGGAATCACGGGCCAGGATGGATCCTACCTCGCCGAATGGCTGTTGTCGAAGGGGTACCAGGTCTTTGGTATCATCCGCCGGGCATCGACGGAGAACTTCGAGCGGATCGAGCATCTGAAAGACCGGATCACTCTCCTGCAGGCGGATTTGCTCGATCAGTTATCCCTGATCTCCGCGGTCGAACAGGCCGAACCGGAGGAAGTCTATAACTTGGCCGCGCAATCGTTCGTCCCAACGTCGTGGGCACAGCCGGTCCTGACGGGCGAATTCGACGCTTTGGGTGTTACAAAGGTGCTCGAAGCCATCCGTCTTGTGAACAGCAAGATCCGGTTCTACCAGGCATCCTCCTCGGAGATGTTCGGCAAGGTTCAGCAAACTCCACAGAACGAAAAGACCCCGTTTTATCCCCGGTCGCCTTACGGGGTGGCCAAGGTCTACGGGCATTGGATCACGGTGAACTACCGGGAGTCATACAACATCTTTGCCTGCTCCGGGATTCTGTTCAATCATGAGTCACCCCGCCGGGGCAAAGAGTTCGTTTCGCGCAAGATCACCGACGGTGTGGCGCGCATCAAGCGCGGACTGACCAGCACACTGTCGTTGGGAAACATGTCTGCTCACCGGGACTGGGGATTCGCGGGAGACTACGTCCAGGCCATGTGGATGATGCTGCAGAGCGATCAGCCGTCGGACTTCGTCATCGCCACCGGGCGGACCCATTCGGTGGAAGATCTGACCAGAATCGCTTTCGAACATGTTGGACTGGATTGGAAAAAGCATGTGAAGACTGATCCGGCGCTGGTGCGCCCAGCCGAGGTCGATACCTTGCTGGGGGATGCGACGCTGGCCCAAAGGACGCTGGGCTGGCGTCCCAAGACAACATTCGAACAGATGATCGCAGACATGGTGGACGCTGATTTGGCCCGGGTAGAACGTGAGTTACGCAACCAGACAGCGCCGTCCAGCCGCGAGTCCGGAGGTAAGAGATGAGAACCGCGTATTTGGCGCTGCTGGCTGTCGCCATCGCGTTCGGGGGCATCGTGTCCGACGCGACGGCACAAGTCAAGGTTGGCACGGTCGATCTTCAGCGCATCCGCAAGGAATCGCCGGAATTCAAGAGGGCTCTCGCGGAGATCGATGACATGGTCAGCAAGTTTGACAAGCAGCGCGACGATCAGAAGAGCAATCTGGATCGTCTGGCCGCCGACCTGCGCGATACCGAGCAACGGGGGTTCAGGGGCTCGGCTGACAGAATGCGCACCGAACTGCAGGAGAAGTCACAGGCTTTCCAGCAGTTCATGGAAGAAACCTTCGGGACAAACGGCATCATCGAGCAGAACTCGTCCGAACAGCTCAAGCCGCTCTACGACAAGCTCGCGGAGGCGGCCAAGACTGTGGCACAGAGCAAGAGTCTCGACTTGATCCTGGATTTGGAACAAGTCAATCCCCTCTTCGCCAGCGACCGCCTGGATGTGACTGATTCCATCATGGCGGAGATGAACAGACTGCGGTGATGGATCCCGCCTGAGCCAAGTGGCATGTCTACTCCCCGCATGTTCATCACCGGCATTGCCGGCTTTGCCGGCTTCCATTTGGCGGAACTGTGTCAATGGTGCGGCGATGACGTCACTGGTACATATCTCCCGAGGACTTCGCTGGGCAGTCTGCCTGTGATCTGCCCCTTCGTCGAGACAATAGCTGTCGATCTCCTGAACGCACGCGCGCTGGCCCGGGAGCTGCGTCGTTCCCGCCCGACATGGATCATCCATTTGGCAGCATCCACCTCTGTGGGCGAGTCGTTTCAGACTCCTGCCGAGACGATCCGGAATAATGTGATCAGTACGCTGAATTTGCTCGAGGCCGTGCGCGCAGACCGGCTTCTCGCACGGACCGTCGAGAAGATCGTCGTTGTGGCTTCAAGCGAGGTCTACGGACATGTTCGTCCGGGGATGATCCCTGTCAACGAGGACACGCCGCTGCGGCCGGTCAATCCCTACGGCGCATCAAAGGCGGCAGCCGACCTGATCGCCGCATCTTTTTATGAATCGTTTGGTTTGCCAGTTGTCAGAGTACGGGCCTCGAATCATACAGGACCACGACAGCGAACGGGATTTGTCGTGCCAGACTTCTGCGCCGCTATCGCAAAGCTGGAGAAAAAGAACGGGCTGCGGATCATGAAGGTGGGGAACCTCTCGGCGCGACGGGACTTTTCTGATGTGAGAGACATCGTGCGCGGATACCGACTGCTTGCCGAAAAGGGGCAACCGGGAACGGTGTACCACTTGGGATCGGGACGGGCGCGTTCGATTCGGTCTGTCCTAGATGCGCTGCTGGCCATGGCGGAGAAACCGATCCAGGTGGTTGTCGATCCCCAAAAACTTCGGCCTGTGGAAGTCCCCATTCTCCGTGCTGATATCACCCGCGCAAACCGGGAAGTGGGATACAAATCGGCCATCCCGTGGAATCAGACACTGAGTGACACGTTGGCGTACTACCGCCAGAACCGGGCCTGATACAGGCCGGGGGGCGCATAGTCGCCCCAAAAGAAGGGTACCGATGCACGCAGCAGGGACACAGATTCAATCCAGACTTGAAGCGAAACTCCAAGAGCGAACCGCGAAGGTGGTGATCATCGGACTGGGATACGTCGGCTTGCCTTTAGCTGTTGAGGTCGCCCTCGCGGGGCTTACGGTGACAGGATTTGAGATATCAGCGCCGAAAGTGAAACTGGTCAGCGCGGGGCATTCTGATATCGGTGACATCTCTGATGACACATTGGCGCCGCTGGTGAAGAGCGGACGGCTCTCCGCGTCCCTGGACCCGTCTGTCCTGGCAGACGCGGATTGTGTGGCGATCTGTGTTCCCACACCTCTGTCGAAGACGAAAGACCCGGA
Organism: Candidatus Zixiibacteriota bacterium; assembly: GCA_036170655.1. Lineage (GTDB taxonomy): Bacteria > Zixibacteria > MSB-5A5 > WJJR01 > WJJR01 > JACRMA01. The sequence goes on from JAVHPP010000047.1 coordinate 4,454, forward strand.
TGTGTCGTTTATCCTGCACGCGGTCGATCGTGTCGCCGAACACCTCCATAAGGACATGCTGATCGTCCTCGAGTCCACCACCTATCCCGGCACAACGGAGGAGCTGATTCGTCCCAAACTCGAGGCATCGGGATTGAAGGTCGGCGTAGACTTCTACCTCGCCTTCTCCCCCGAGCGGGTCGATCCCGGCAATCCGAAGTGGGGCACGAAAAACACACCGCGCATTATTGGCGGGACAACACCGGCCTGCACACGAGTGGCTGCCGCATTCTATAAGATATTTTTAGACCGTGTGGTTCCGGTTTCATCGACTCAGGCCGCGGAGATGATCAAGCTTCTGGAGAACACTTTCCGTTCGGTGAACATCGGGCTGGTCAACGAAATGGCTTTGATGTGCGACCGTCTCAATCTCGATGTCTGGGAGATCATCGAAGCGGCCGCAACCAAACCGTTTGGTTTCATGCCCTTCTACCCCGGTCCCGGACTGGGCGGGCACTGCATCCCGATCGATCCGCACTACCTGTCGTGGAAGCTCAAGTCTCTGAATTACTACGCCCGTTTCATCGAACTCGCCGGCGACATCAATTCGCACATGCCGGAGTACGTTGTCGACCGGATCGCGCGCGCCCTAAACGAAGAGTCCAAGTCGATCCGGGGTGCCAATATCCTTGTGCTCGGAGTTGCCTACAAGCGCGACATCTCCGATGTGCGTGAGTCACCTTCACTCGATGTGATCCGTCTCTTGCAGGTGCGCGGCGCAGCCGTCACCTATGCCGATCCCCACGTCGCTTCGGTGCGCATGGACGACACGGTCATGCGCGCAACGCGTCTGACCGACACCGCCCTCAAGGCCGCTGATTGTGTCGTGATTCTCACTGATCATTCAGCCTTCGATTACCAGCACATCTGCACCACCGCTCCCATGGTGATGGATTGCCGCAACGCGACGAAAAACCTGCCGAAGGGTGTGGGGCGGGTGTGGAAGTTGTAGGGGGGCCGGGCTGCCTGACATAGTCGTAGCTGGGCGCCCCACCCGAAGGGTGAGAATGGCCGTTCGTTCTGCACCGACACGAATTCGCTGAGAGATGTGGGGCACCTGGCTGGACCTGTGCAGCCGTCTAGAACGCCCGAAAAACCTGAGATCGATCACATTCGCGGAGCCTTGACCTGCGATCTGGTGGGCGGGTAGCTGTGCAGCAGCATGTACCCGGCTTGCAGCTAAGACCCGCAACGATCGGCCCACAGCGCCTTCGGAAATTCATCGGGCTCGTTTCCATGCCTACCGCTCGTTGCTGAAATAGACGGTAACATAGCTCTCCAAAGCGTGCGATGAATCGGGAATGCAGTCGTAGCTGGTCATGTCTTCCCTCCGGTTCGAGTCGGTGTCACTGCTGGTGTACTGTGAGATGTGGCTGCAGGCGTCCTCTCCGGAGATCGAACATTCCATCTGGATGAGAGAATCCACAGAGTCGTAACGTACCATGTTGATGTTATTGACTGACAAGCTGGTCGTTGCGGACCAACCGTCGCCGCTGCTGGACTCCGTGAGTACCAGTGTGAGCACCTCTCCTGATTGTGGATCGACCGTGGCGGTCAGCTGAGCGACTCTATGAGTTAGGAAATCGATCATATCCAGCGACCCTGTGAACTGATTCCCGGAGAAGCTTCCGGCCACCATCGCATTCGTGCCCCCGGATGTCTTGTACCCCCCGAAGGGGTTATCGAAATAGGCGTTAGTGACCACCACCGAGATTCCGCAGCGTCGCAGCGGCGCGAGATCGACCCTGCGGGCAACGCGCAGATCGCCGAGATCAACCGTCACATTGGTCGGCTTCGACCACGCAATCGTGATCGGCACATCGATCGAATCCTGTCCGTTCCAGACGCGAATGTTGCTCGTGCCAGGGAAGACCTCGCCAACGATGGTGAAGCGCCCGTCACTTCCGCTGGGGACCGAGGAACTCCCGCCCCGATAGACACGGTCGCCGACCAAACTCACCGATGAGACAGTTGCTCCGGGGAGAGGTTGGCCCTCTGGTGTGATCAGGCGGCCCTTGACAGAATACCGCCAGCCGCTCCGCTGGAAGATTGCCGGGAGTTTGTCAGCTTGAGATCCGGCCGCCGTCGCAATTCTCTCCCGCAACGCCTCGATGCCGGTCGCCCCTCCGGCGATAATGTCATACACCTGCGCGTCGGAGAGTCCGATGACCGGGACGTCCGTCGACTGCCCTCCAATGAGACTTCGCACAGTCGGGGTCGTCCGCTTCAGACTCGCCAGGAGCACGGCGGCGAATCCTTCAATGCCGGGATAATCGGACGTGAGCGGACTCATGCCGCCGAAGATCACATGGGGGTCTTGCAGATCGTACGATTTCACAGTCCCGACCGTGAGCCATTCGCTGAAATAGGCGTAATCCTCCAAGAGCATATTCCGGCCGACATCATCCCGGATTCCGTGGCCGGTGTCCCAGAGCGGCGCCTGGCCTTCAAGTGTCGACCAGACGTCGTCGCCAACCAAGACATGCGTGATGTAATGTCCGGTCTCGTGCGCCACGTTGCCCGCGTTCGCGTTCAGCCTCAAGTGGATTGTCGGGTGTATGATCCGCCCCATCGATCCCAGGCTGCGCCACCAGAATCCGGTGTAGAAGAATCCGTCATATGCGTAATAGGCCCGCAAGCGTCCCTGCACCTCGGCCCGCGCCGCGGTCTGTCGCGTGGGGGAGAGCCGATCGAGAACCCCATCCACAAACGTTTGCGACTGAAGTTCCAGGCCGATCATGTGGGTGGCCTCGTCGCTCCCGGCCGGAATGGAGGATATCCAATACTGGCTGAACCCATTGATCGAATCCGCGGGCGCCCCGGCGGATTGACTCGATCCCGCAGTTGGCGTGAATGGAAGTGTCAGTTGGAATGCGAGTCCCGATTCCAGTGAGTCGACAATCGGCATGGCGACCCATCGGGTGCCAGGGCCGGGGATATCGTCATAGGCTCCGGGAGCGGTGCCATAGCCCATTACCATGACGATGTCGCTTCCACCCGGATCAACGACGACTGCCACCGGGACATCATGGTCGAAGGAGACGCTGAAGCCGCTTCCTGCGTAGGGCGCAGCCGGCCCCGAAATGATCGGGGCAATCTGCAGCGTTCCGTGTCCGCCTTCGGGGAACAGGAACTGCTGTCCAGTAACACTATCGGCGATTGTGGCTCGCCCCGGCGAATCCACTGTGTAGGTCGTGGCCTGGCCCAGCTTCCAGTCCGATCCGCCGGGTGAGGTCGGTTTCTTATCCTTTCCGCAGCCGGCGATGATAACGGAGAATAGAATGCCGATGGTCAGCAGATAATGAATCTTCGTGCTGCGGATACCCGCCGTTTCCACTAATCCACAAGAGAGCCATACATCCTTTGATGGCATTTTCACGCGGCAGCCCTTTCCCAGGTGCGCTCCGACCTGCCAGCCTGCAAGTCTCGCTGCCAGTGTCCGGGTTAGTGTTCGATGTCCGACGATTCGGACACATTCGGATTCCAATCATAAGACGCGCGCAATATACCACTGACGGCCGGAAAATCAAGTGCATTCCGAATGTTCTTGTAGCAAGGGCCTTGTGCCCGCGTTGGTGGACACACGGTGCAATGCCCACGAGGGGCTATGTTACAGAGAATCGCAGTCGCGGCTGCGGGACAATCCGGCGGAAAAAGCAGACCCCTCGCTCCCTTCGGTCGTTCAGGGTGACTGTGCGGCTGCTCGTGTGCGCACCATACGGAGTCGTAGAGTCGACACCTCAAATCACCTCATGTCAAGATAGCGACTATAGTACGCCGCATTGATTGCGGCCCTCGACCGGGGTGTCTGGTGCCCCACGGCTTGCCGTGGGATGCAACATATGGCGTGTCACGTCGCTTTGTCACTCTGCACCTCGACATTCCCACCCTTCGGGTGTGGCACCATGCCACCAAAGACAACCGGAATCAGTGCCACCCAAGCGTCAACTCCTTCCTCGTCCGAAATTGCAGGTGGTAGACAACCATTGGCAGTGATTTCTCTCCAGTTGACCGGTCCTCAATCGAGTAGTATACCCTGCAGACGATCTCGCGAGGGAGTCGGTCCCTGCAATGGCAGGGCGCTTGATATATCACTCTGAAAGGAGGGCGCTCCGAGCTGCCAAGTAATCTAGAGAAGGGCCATGGGGAACACTTTACCAGTGTAGTTTTGAGTGATTGCCTGCCCCCATCGAGCAATACAGCTGAGTCCGGCCTCAACGCAGCTGGGGATAAGCCCCCGACGGGAGTAACAGCTACCGTGAGGATATAGAAGGTGGTGTCATCGCGGGCAGTTACATCAATTCCAGGACAGGTTTCCCAACCTGGAATTGTCGTGTCCCGTTTCTCCGGGGTCATTTCATAGAACCGCAACGTCATGCATCCCAGAATGAGACAGCAGAACAGCAGGATCAGACTCGCATGGAGCAACGTTGCTCCCCGTCTGGTGCCCCACGGCTTGCCGTGGGATAGTTGGTATGGCTTGTCAGATCGGTTTGTCACTCTGCACCTCGACATTTCCACCGCAAGCGATGGAGCACCAAGACCCAATCCACACCACCTCAGGCCGCCAGCACCGCCTCCAGCACACCACCCGCAATTGCCAGCGCCTTGTCGGAGATGCGCCGGCAAAGCTCGCGATCTGCGCGAGGATCGATGTCGCCGATCTTGACACCTGCATCAACCGTTGTCCCCTGCCGCAGCATGCCCCGAACGATCCCATTCAATTGTGAACGGATCTCGACTCCCCTCACGCGCGCCACGAGATCGCCTGCTCTTACGATATCGCCGATGGCACACACAGGGTCTACCGGGCCTGCCACCGGGGCACGCAGCACGCGTTTGACAGTTTCCCCGGCGAGGACACCCGGAACGCCGGTGTTCGCCTCGGCGGCTCCATGCCATACACACCGGCCCAGGTTGGGGCCACGATTTGTCTCGATCACGCAATCGATGTCCGCTCCGGCAGTGAATCCTGGCCCCAGACCGATCACCAGCCGGGCCTTCCCGCGCTGCGTTCCGGTGTTTCGCTTCGCCAGTATCGCGTCAACGACGACGTGTGGGTTCAGAGCCTGAACATCATCGGGACTGGGGCAAATCAGAACAGGGATTTCCCCTGTCTGGCAAAGTTCTTGAATCAGACCGGACTGGGACATGCTGACCCGCCGCGCCGTGATCCCCTCGACCGTCTGGGAGCCTTCGTAGATCGCCTCCGAAAACGCCACCCAGCGCCGGACAGCAGCAGGCTGGTCCGTCTCCGCGATGATGACGTTAAAGCCGCATCGCCGCAGCCGCCAGGCGACACCGGAACCCATCTCCCCGCCCCCACGGATGACAATCCGGCGGGTGGTTGAGCGGTTGTCCGGCATGTCGAGTTGAGAGATCACGCGTGGCTGGAAACCGCATGGACGGCTTCGAGCCGGTCCCGGATCGATTCCCAGTCTTCATGGGTATCGACGTCGATCAGCACTTCATCCGACCTGACCTTGACCTCGCGAATATCTTTCGGGCAGGCCTCAAGAATGGCCTTGGCCCCGGCGTCACCGCGCAAGGCCAGAAGCGCATCCAGGTACGTCATGTTGAAAACGACCGGGTGTCCGCGCTTCTTTTCGTAGACGGGTACGACGATGCCCTTTTTGTTCTTCTCGAATTCATCCGCCAACAGATTGATCGTTTCTGGAGTGACCAGAGGCATGTCACCCAGCGCGATCATGACTCCGTTGCAGCGTGCAGGCACATGCGCCAGACCGCGCTGAATGGAAGACGCGAGCCCCAAGCTGGGCTGAGGGTTGATGACGATCTTCAGTCCCCCCAGCGGAATTTTCTGAATGACGCGCCGTGCTTCGAACCCGAGCACAACAATCAACGAGTCGAGCGAGGCGGCTCGGAAATGTCCCACCACGAGCTCCAGCAGTGTGGCGCTCTCATAGACAAGCAGCGGCTTGCATCCGCCAAGGCGTTTACCCTGGCCACCCGCCAAAATCAGACCCGCTATCATTTCACTTCCCCCCGACTGCGCTACACCCACGGTTAAAAAACCGTAAACAGACAGTCTGCAAACCGAATTGTCCGTGAATCTGGCCCGCATGCCCGGATCGCGCAAGACAAAAATTGAATGCAACCCGTGGGACCGCCCTTTTTCTCTCAGACCAGCAGATCGAGGAAGACAGAGTACCGTCCGCCGCAGACATCGCCGGTTTCGGCGGCATCGTCGCCGGTGAGGTCAATCTCGATCAACCGGGGCTGGCCATCGCCGACAATCATTTCTTTAGCGGTACGCAGGACCACGCCCTCGCCACAGCCACCGCCAATGGTTCCCAGAGTACGTCCATCGGCAAGAATAGCCATCTGGGCACCTACGCCCCTCGGGGTCGAACCGCGGCGGCTGACGATTGTCGCCAGGACGACGGGGCACCCGGCGCGGAGGGCCTCCTGCCACAACTCGGATCTGCCCGACGAATCAGCCAGAGAGATCGGGCCGCGACCCAACGCCGCCCGTGGCGCTCCAATGAGGTCTGAGGGAGGACATCGCCTCACGGCCACCATTTCGGCGGCAATCGACACGGCGATTTCCATGGGGGAATCGGCGCCAATCGGAAGACCGATCGGGGCATGGATGGCATCGAGGAACGACCGCGGGAGCCCCTCCGCCAGCAGCCGTTGCCGGACCGACTCGACCCTGCGTTTCGATCCGATCATGCCGACATAGCGGGGGTGTCCGTTCCGCAGTTCCCGCAGAATGCGCTCATCATGCTGATGCCCGCGCGTGACCAGAATCGCCCACGCTTCCGACCGTGCGGCACAGGCCTGAGCCGAGAGAGCGAAATCTGCGGCACGCAGCTCGTACGCATCGGGGAAACGTTCCTTCGAAACAAAGTCATCCCGGTCGTCACAGGCGATCACTCGCCACCCCAGCCGTGCCAAGACCGGGCATAGGGAAAACCCGATATGTCCCGCGCCGAAAATCCAGGCCTCGGGAACCGCGCCACACCAGAGCAGAAACACCTGCGTCGCACCGTGGGGACTGCCGCTGCCCATCTGCGATGAGTCCAGTGTCAACAGGAGCGCACCGCGTTGGTCTCTCACGAGAGAGTTGGCGGATGACCATTTCTCCAGTGCGTTTGAAGAAAGACCTCGCGCCAGTACCGGGTGATTCGGATCGGCGAATTCATGATGCCCGATCAAGGGATGGCTGTCGGGCCCCACGACGGTCGCCAGCACGAATTCCTGTCCGGCCTGGAGTCGTGCCAGAGCCTCATTAAGCCAGAAAGTATGAGACATGGCCGCGTCGTCCATAACTGATACACATTGGAACGGTGCTATGCGAAGGATCGGTGTGTCGATCCCCCCCGGCGCCCGATCGCCAATCAGATACGGCCTGTAGAGTCAGGGTTGTGGAGTATTGAGTGGGGGAGAATCTGACGGCGCCGGATTTTATCGCGTCACGGGTACCGTCGCGGGGATTTCGCTCTCAGCGACCCAGACAGGTTCCGTGAATACGCGCTGATGAACGAGGTTTTCGATACGACGCAGCTCCATTTCGCGCCGCCCGCCGAGGCTGGCTAAGAACCGAAGTGCCAGAACGAGCGGAACACCTCATCGCGGGAAGAAATCGGGACCGAAAACCCAGCCGGCGCCGTGGAAGCCGCAACGGTGTTGTCGTGACCGGTCGTTGCCTCCGGCTCACGGGAATGGGCACGGTGGTGCTTTCGGGGCGCTCGGTTCGCGGTGCGATGTCCGGCATCATTCCCCTTGGTCTCGAAGGACTCGACGGTCAGTTGGTCTCCCGAATCGTCCGGGGGAAAGCCCGGTGTACGATCTTCCTCAGTCATGGCCACACTCCGTTCACTGGGATTGGCGGCGAGAATCACTCAATGACCGGGGAGGGACCCCAACGTGATCCCTCCCCGTGTTGACATTGCGATCAGGTCAGCCGTTGAACTTCGGCGTATTGCTCTCGTCAGTGTCCAGGGTGCCCTGCAGCACGATGCGGTACTCACCCGTTGCCGGGTTGACCGATTCGACTTTGCAGCGGCAGGCCGCGGAATTGAAGAGGACTTCGGACAGCTTCCACTGAAGACGGGAAGGCGACGTCGGGCTCTTCTCGACGGTCTGAATGTCTTTGATCGTCCAGTTGATGGACATGTTTGTTTCTCCTCCTCTGGTGGTCATTGATCCGGACGGATCAGATTCCAAGCCAGGGTCGATGGTTAGAAGTTCGTGCCGTGCCCGTAGTTCGGGGCATCCATATCCAGCGTGCCCTGCAACACGATGCGATACTCACCGGTCTCCGGATTGCAGGTCTCAACCTTCGCGCGGGTGTTCACCGAGGAGAACACCAGACCACTGATGCTCACCTGCAGTGCCTTCGGCGATGTCGGACACTTTTCCAACATACGGAAGTCGTTGTACGTGAACTTGCTCATGATTTCACCTCCTCCTGTTCGTTGATGTGTGGAAATTCGAAAGATGGTTCTTTGAGAGAATTCTTGATCAGCCGGTCATGCCGGTTCCGGCAGTTCATGATAACGCGGTAGTCTGCGCCCGACAGGTCGTACTGGATGTCTTCGGCTGAGACCGGAGCAGTGGCATCGTCCGGCCGTCTGGAGTCATGCCCATTCTCCGCGTCACGGATGCGGACACGCAGTAGCGGCTTAACGACCGTATTCATGCCTCATGTCCCCTTCCTGTTCGGCCAGTCCGAATAGCGCCAGTTCGAGCAGCGCCCAGTGCGCGATTGTCAGACATCGATTCATGCGGATGGCCAGTTGTCGCGGTTCCCGCGCCAGTGCCGGATCTTCGAGAAGAAGCTGCGCGGCGGCGGGCAGATCCCGGTAACGCGATGATAGCCGGGTTTTCTTGAACAGGGACGACACCAGGAAGGCGGCGAAATGTGCGGAGAACGCGCCCACACGCGGGTCGGCGCACTCCACAAAAAGATCGAAACGATTCTCCGGAGACCGATGGCCGCAGGTGATCCCCGAGCACAGGCGCATGCCCGAGATGGCGCACTGAAGATCCACGATGACATGTTCGACCAGATGCGCGATATCGGCCACTTCTCCGACCGACTTGATCGACACGCCGGCTTCCTCGTGGAGAAAGAGCGGTGTGTTCTCCCATTCTTCGCAACAGGAGTGACGGCTCAACGTCGGAAAGAGCAGGGCCAGCGCATGATAGATCGTGAGAAAGCCGTTGCCGCTGGAGGGATCGTACCCCTCCACGTCGAGTGTCACGATCAAATGCTTGGCATCGGCACGAAACCGATGGTTGAGCATCCGTATCTTGGGAACCCGCGCATACTGAATGCGTCTGATGTCCATGTCGATGTATCAGCCGTTCCATTCTGAAGAGATCCACTGTGCGTTGAGGCAACTTCCCCCAACACATTAGGTCTATCGGCCTGTGGGGGGAATCACTTGAGAAATGCGGGAGAAAAAACCGGGAAAATCGAGCTCAGGGCAGGATATTTTGCCCCGAGGAGCGACCACGGGGTCCGATTCCGGATCAGGTCACCAGAACAGGAATTACTTCAGAAGAATGAGTTTCTTGGTTTCGGTGTAGGTTCCGGCAATCATCTGGTAAAGATAAATGCCGGAGGGAAGCGATTTCCCATTGTGATCCGTCGCGTTCCACACAACCTCGTGGTGTCCAACAACCGCGTTCTGGCCCGCTGGCTGATGTTCGGAAACCAATGTCGCGACCTCCTGCCCCAGGATGTTGTAGATTTTTATCGAGACATCGGCGCCGGCGATGGAAGTATACGAAATGACGGTTGAGGAATTGAAAGGGTTCGGATAGTTCTGTTCCAAATGGAAACGCTTCGGCACCAGAACGGCGGGCAAGACCTGGACTGTGACCCCGACGTTGCCCGCCGGAGACGGGCCATCCAACGGCATCTTCGACTTTCTTGTCAAGATCGGTCCGGCAGAGGCCACGAGGAAATGCAGCGCCCCGGCAAGAACGACTATTGCCACCCCGCAGGAGATCGTTCGCAAGTATCGCAGGGGCTTTTCTTTCACTCGATGTGCGCGTAAATACGCGAGTAGATCTGCGTTTTCACCGGCAGGTCTACGACTTCAGCCGCAACCACGCACATGTACTTCTTGCCTGCCGACGACCCGGCCTTCGAGAAGAACACTGTTCCGGTGACTGTTGCTTCCTCACCAGGCTTGAGCGTGAGATGTGCCGGTGAGAGACTCACAGAGGCCGCATCCAGAAGATCAGCATAGCCTGGCGTCAGTTCGGTGGCCGACTGCTGCGGATTGAGCGTGCGCAATTCCACCGAAAGCGGCCGGTTCGATGTATTTCGCACAACGAGAGGCTCCCGGAGAAGATCCTCCAAGCGGTACTCACGGCCCGGTACAATCCCATCCAGCGTCATCGCCGCCGGGGATAGGGACAGCGAGAGGTTCCCTGAGGGAACCACACTGGTCGTATCACGCACTTTATCGATGCTGAAAATGACCCTGGTGTTTATGCCGTACGCCAGCAGATCACCCGCCTGTGCCATGGTGTGCGACCAGAACGTCACCTGAAACTTCCTGCCGAACAGCGCTTCGTCGTCAGGAATGCTCAAGAACATTTCGACGAACTTGGTTTCGCGCGGACCCAAATCGAAGGAATCGGGCGCCGCCGTGGCCCAGCGCGCATTGGGAATGGGCCGGGCCTCCATGCGAAGTTCGCCCGAATCGGGGACGAGTGCGTCCACAAGCATGTGAACCGGCTGGTCACTTGTATTGGTCAGCGCCAGTGGAAGATTGGCCAGCGCTTTAAGAGAATAGGTCTGGCCAATCTTCAGGTTGTTAATGACAACTTCACCAACCGAGCAGCGTAAGCCGCCAGCCCAAGTGTTGAGCGGCAGACTGATTATACCCAGAACGAGTAGCGGTGCGCATCTCACGCCCCGGAGTCGGCTTTTCCATGCGGACCCCATTGATTCTCCCTTCGTGTTTCGCGTCCTATCGATTTACGAGTCCCCACTTTCATCCCTGATGTGGGGACTTAACATCCATAAGCTCAGCCCGAGCGCTGGTACCCGCGCTGGTCTTAGCCCGCCGCCGCGGTGAGAGTCACCGTAATCGTTTGCACTGACGTCACGGCAGTCGAAGTCGGCGCATTGAAACGGAACCAGAGTGTATTTGCCGCTGCGGCCGCTACGGACAGTCCCGACTGGTTCCCGGCGAACATCGTCGCGCTGCTGGCGGTCGAGGTCGTCGACAACGCGTGGTTGGCATACGTGAAACTCACTGCCGTGGGCGCGATTGTGTTGAACTGAGCCAGAAGCGCGTAGTGTTCGGCAAGCGTCGGCGCCGCCTGGTCCGCCACCCACGTGCCCGGGTTAGTCAACGACAGTGAGTAGGTCTCCGTTACGTTTCCGTCGTTGGTTACTGTCGAACCGGAACCCGACACGGTTTCACTGCTCGCAACGACCGTTCCGAAGGCGATCGGTCCGGTAGCCGACACACTCAGGTTCTGGATGGTCACTGTCACTGAGATTGTGGCCGGATTGATGCCCCAAGCTACGCCACCGGTGCTCACCAGCGCAACCGCTGCCAGCAACACCAGAGCCTTGATTGCTTTCTGCATTGTTCCTCCTCCTGTTAGGCGCTTCCACGGCTATCCCCCTCTTGTGGATAACGGGGAAGTTCGCTTCCGGAAATCGCTTCTGTCGATCTCCCGGTAGTCGTCAAGTGTATCGGCATTCTTCTGCCATCCTTTACTGAGCTGTCACGGTCAGGGTGGAGGCGTGCTGATTGGGAGAACTGGTTGAAGTGGGAGTCTGTATCTGGAGATAGAGCTTGACCGAACCGGAGGAAGCCAGCCCGGTCGTGAT
>JAVHPP010000048.1:0-16007 GCA_036170655.1 Candidatus Zixiibacteriota bacterium
CCCGGAATCGTCCCTCGCACACGGCGCCACAGGTGTCCGTGCACTTAACACCGACGTAAGTCTCAATGGTGTGGTCGGGTGTGAAGCACCACATTCCGTTGGAGATTGTGCCGACGCCAGCGGTCTTCGTGCAGATGATCGTGCCATTCCCATCATCCGTTGCATAGACGGGCAGGCAAATCTTCTTGGGCTCACACTGATAGATTGTGGTGTCGTTCGGTAAGCGGCAGATCGGCGGATTGTTGACCGTACTGGTGACGATCACTGTGTCGTAGTCGGTGGCGCCGCATGGATCAACCACTTTGACGACGAACGTGACACTGCCGTTGGCCGTCGGTGTGAAGCAGACCCTATTGTTCAGTGTGTCAATCGATCCCGGTCCTGACACGAGCAATTCCACCAGACCGGAGAGGCCGTTGGGATCGGAGACCGTGTATGGAACGCAGATGGCCGTAGCACCGCACTGGAACACTGTCGTGTCGTTGCCGAAACCAATGCGCGGCGCACCGTTGAGCGTCGTCGAGAATTGAATCCCGTCTCCCTGATAGACGAATGCGCCGCTATAGTGGACGCCGTACGAGTGGTCACACGGATAGTTATCGGCCGGCAGAATCTTCCCCAGCAAATTGTAGGATTCGCCAACCCCCGTGTAGGGGGTAAATACGCTGGTGTTGGGGTCCTTATCGGGGGACAAACCGATGGCCGACTGATAGGGATCCAAGGCCTGTAAGCCGCCAAAATCGGTCCAGCCTGCAATGCTGGACAGTGTCCGCTTGTTCTTTCCCAGAAAGATCTGGTTCGCGCCAAAGGCCGGCGAACCGTGCCCGCTTGACCACACGTTGAAGTCGATGGCGCAGCCCTTCAGGCAGAATGTCAGAAAGTCATTGGGATCGCCAGCGCCGTTCTTCCACTCTTTCGTGGTGACATCCCACCAGATTTCATACAATCCGCTGGTATCCCGGCGCACCCAGCCCCAGCGGTCGTTCTGCAGCAGACACTTATTGGCCGTTGTGTCGCGCCAGAGTTCAAACCCCTGAATGAAGACGTTGACATTCAGTTGCGGTGGTTCGGTCATCATCGCCAGAATCGAACCGTGGAATTGTTCGAGGGAATTCCCGGCTGAGTAGATGTGGTTTGCAACCGTCAAGCAGCCGTTGGCCGGATCCCGATAGATATAGACGCCGCCGCTGTCGGGTGGCGGCAGCGGAAGGGATGGGACGCCGCTGAAAAACGACGTATCGACGGCATTGTAATTCGGCGGCGGTCCGGGAGGAATGTGGGTGGGAGGCCAGTAGAACGCCCACGCCGCAGCCGGTCCTGTCAGGGTGATTGCCAGGACGATGAGCAAGATCGTCGCGATTCCGTGCCACGCAATGCGTGTCTTGAGTAGTCGTCTCATGGTAGCTCCCTCAGAAATTTGGATATGATGAGTTCTCTGACTGATTTCGTTTGCAACGGACTGGGAACTGACTCTTGCCAACGTCATGATTACCTTCCCGTTTTCGTCGTACTCTGATGGCTCCCAGGTCCGGGTAGCGTACCAGACACCGTGGGTCAGCAGGCCCATGCGGGCAATCGAGACTCATAAGCATGTTCAAGCAATCATGTTGACAATCATTATCAACGATAACTCATTTTCAGTCCGCCGTCAAGAGGACTTTTCCTCCCCCACCGGTGTGGAGCGAGCGGGGCCTGGATAACAGACGACCGCCAGACACCCCGCAGCTTGGCACAGGTGGCCCTGGGCCCTGCTTCGGGCCTCCTCTCGCGGTCGCTGTTAGAGTATATCGTCACGCCTTTGAGAATCACGAGCCACAGAATGATTCTGACAAGGGTAGTAACAGGCGGTGACACGTTTTTGACATGGCCAACGACACCTGGTGGCGCTACTGTCGAAATCCTCAGCCGTCAGCGGTCACTAACGCCGACGGCATCGGACGATCAGGCAAAGATAGCGAGCAGCGTTGCCATCGCCTGGGGCTAGGATTCGCGATTAAAGAACCACTTTCATGCGGCGGCCTATCATATTGTAGTGCCAGCGCTTACGTCGTACGCTCAGTTGTGGCTTCGCCCATTCCGATTCGGTATCGAGCATCGGTACTTAAGGCGTCAGAACAGGGACGATCCAATATTCCGTCACGGGCAAGCTGAACCGCTCATTTCGCAATGAGTTATAGAAAGCGAGGGAATCACGACAAATTCTATCATGACATATTGCAAATATTTTGCTTGACACGGCGCCGACGATTCAGAGATAATGGCATGTCACTCAGCCATCGCAAGCCCTACTCGTGCTGGGGTGACGTGTGTTGCCAAGGAATTAGTTCGGGGAAAAGGATTTCCCAAGAGGGTGGTTTGCCAGTTGTGCTCCGGAGCTGAGGATGCCGGTGCGACAGTCAGCATATGTCTGCGCGGAGGATCAGAGTGGATTACATAAACGAACGGATTGTTCCCGTGTTCACAGGCATACCCAGTACCAAAGGCCATGTCAATTTGTTGGCTTCGTTGAACGGGAGACTGAAAAAGCATTTACACTATGCTTACGCGATAGTGTAATTGAACGCATCGATCTGACTGACTCGTACTCTTTATGTTTGGAGAGAATGGCATGAGTCATCCTTCACTGCGATCCATCTGCATCACGGGCGCCGTCGCTGTCGTTCTCATTCTCACAAGTAATGGGCTGGTAACTGCCGACGGGATTCGTGCTCTCGCTCCCAAGAACGCTCCACGCAGCGCGCCACGCGGAATCGCTGACAAGAGTGGCAATCAAGGTATGACGAGAGAGGCGATCATCGTCCGCAAAGGCGACGAACCCATGGGAGTGTCGCTGGGAATGCCGCAACAGGTCCGGGAGCGCCCTTGGGTGGAATGGTCCATCTCATCGACGGCGCTCACTTACGCTGTGCGTACCCCCGGGCGTTATGCTTCCCGATGGGGCGCCATCGGTATTCGGTCCAACTCTGCTGTCATTCTTGATTTTGACCACTTTGGCGATCTGAAGCAGACGACTGACGGTCGCAGCATGGAGATGGAGCTGGGTGTTGCCGAAGGCGCCACGAATCCGAATCAGGTCAATTTCTGTTCCGCGGGAAAGTTCAACGAGCAGGATATCCACCTGACAAAGGCGCAGGCCGGCGCCTTCCAGTGCGATCTTTGGTGCCGGGTCAACGTGACACGTGCCGTTGGGGCGGGCGACTACGAGCGTAAAGCGACGATTACAGTGGCCTTGGTAAACGGATACGACTGGACCGAACTGACAGACGAAACTTCAAAATGAAGGCCATTCTTTTCTGTGGCAGTAGATCGTACCAATACCCATCACATCCGGCGTACTCCGGAAGGAGGAAGTACCATGAAGAAAATACTGTTGTTCACGGCAGTAGATCGTACCAAAACCCACCACATCCGGCGTAGTCCGGAAGGAGGAAGCACCATGAAGAAAGTACTGTTGTTCACGATGGTCGGCTTGTTCGTCATGGCCGTCTCGGGGCTGGCTCAGACACCCGTCCCGCCCGTCGGAATCTACGAGGTCGAGGTATTCGATTGCGACTCCGTGACCGGTCTCTACCTCGGCGGGCCCGGGCACCTCGGCCAGGGCGATTGGTTGGCGCGCTGCTTTGCTTCCAACGAAGCGAAGGGGAACTGCAACAAGAAGAACTGGCTGATCCCAGTCACCGTCCATGCGTCGGTCGCGCAGTGGATCGATTTCAGCATGAGCGGAACCCGCTGGGACTGGTTTGTCCGCAAGCCGGGATACTACGCTGCCAACTGCATTACTGCCAAGGTGGCGTCTAACGGCAACGTTGCGATCGACTACAGTGGTTTCGACAGTCTGCGCAGCCTTACATACCCGACCGGGCCCAACACGCCGATTGGGATCGACTACTCCTTCGGCGGCAGCATCACCGAGGCCGTGGCGAATGGCTGGGTACCGGCTCCCCTTCTCAACAACGACGACGATCTGCTGGTTGAGAACGACTACTGGTACACCAATCCCGTCGGCGGCGGCACTGGCGGCAATCGGCTCCACGAGAGCTTGACTTGGAAGCTGTTCAACCGGATTCATGTCGTGCGCTGCAACACCGCGTGCGAGTATCAAAACGTGGCTTTGATTACGCTTGTCGAGGCCGGGCAGAAGCCCTGGATCGAACCGGAACTCGGCGGCTATAAACAGCCCCTTATTGATTGGGTGGGTGTCCCGATACCGTAGTTGCACATAACGTGTGACAGGTGAGATCCATGGCCGTCGTAGTCGAATACGTGTGGCGCCCCGTTCGCAAAGAACGGGGCGCCGCCGCATTGGTTGTGTTGCTGACCGCCATGCTTCTGACGGTCTGGATCAATCCCCCTGTTGCCTTTGCGCAGGGGGATTTCAAGCTTCTCCTAACACCGCAGTTGGCCCAGATTCAGTTGGGGCCGGGCTCCCGCACGGAACTGAGTTTTCAACTGTCGAACAACGACAAGACGAAGCCGCTCCGCGCGAAGGTCTTTCTCAGTGATATCAAGCAGGGTATCCGCGGGCAGTACCTGCTCAGCGATTCCGCCATGCCGTATTCATGCGTATCGTGGATGAAGCTGAAGGACACTCTCCTTGAAATCCCCGCGAATACGACCGCGGAGGTCAGAGTTCCAGTTAAGGTCCCCGGTTATGCGAAAGGCGGAGCCTACGGCGCCGTCGTCTTTGAGATGTTGCCGGAGGCGGCGCCACGAGGGGAAAAGCCACAAGCGTCTAACATGTATCGCCTCCGTCTGCCCGCGTACGTGGAGATCGCTATCAAGCGCACCGGTGGCAGCGTGCGGCGCTTGAAAGCAGGCGAGATCCTGATCGAGACGGCCGCCGACAACGCGGAACTCGCCAAAGAATATGGGAAGGACCATTTCCTTGTGGCGGCAGAGATTGAGAACACCGGCAACATTCTGCTCGAAGTTCGCGGGCGGCTCGCGATTCGCGACGAGAAGGGGCATCTGGCGAAATTGGTGCCGCTGGGCGCCGGACGCGGCGCCATCTTGCCGGGAGCGAAGACCAAGGTGCGGTCCATCCTGAAGCGTCTCAATCCCGGGAAATACACGATTCGCGCCATCATCCAGTACGGGGCGCATTCTCCCGCCATATCACAGACCACCTTCAATGTGTCCCGTACGGGGGCACAGCGGCTTGGGGGCGTGGACGTTTCGGTCCCCGTGGAAGTCGATATCCGCCCGGAGTTGATCCGTCTCAACGCTCCGGCCAAGTCTTTCCGCTCACTCGGGCTGACGTTGCTCAACCGTGAAGCGTACCCTGTTGCGATCGATGTGCGCATCGGGCAATTCTACCACGATATTGATGGACAAGTGTGGACAACACCGATGGCCGACTCGGGCCGGACGATCAAGCGTTGGATGACCTATGAACCGGATTCGGTCACCATCGGTCCCAGCCGCCAGCAGAATGTCCGTCTCACGCTCAATGTTCCCGATTCTGCCGCGGGAGGCTATTATGGCTGTGTGCTTCTGATTGCCAGGCCTTTGGATAGCGCCGGCGCGCCGACTACAGCCATCCCCGCCGAGTTGAATGTGCCGATCTATCTGGTCGTGAATCCGGGTTCGCAGTACAGTGGTGAAATCGATAATGTTGAAGCAGACCGCACGGGGGGAGGCGTGACGTTCAAAATAGTCGCGCGCAATACCGGCAACATCCATACGGTCGCGACCGGATCTGTCACAGTTCAGAAGTGGGCGGAGGACAAATCTGTTATCGACAGCCTGATTGTCTTGTCGAAACCGACGTTCGAGGATGTCGGCACGGTGGCAATTGAGGTCGATTCCGTGTTTATTCTTCCCGGCGAACGGCACATGCTCTCGTCCCAGACGGTTGAGCGGTTGCCGGTCGGCAAGTACAAGGCCATTGTGCAAGTCGCATTTGGTCCCAAGCAATCACCCGTGACGAAGGAGAAGGAATTTGTTATCACTAAGCCGGTCGAGCAAAAAGAAGAGTAAGACTCTCCAATCCAGCTTGGTCATCCTCTGGGTGATATCGGTCGCGTGCATGTCTGCGCGTCCAGCAGCGTACGCGCAGGATCTTCTCAACCACGCTGACTCAACGGTCGTGGATACGACGGTAACGGGTGGTCGGTTAGTCCGCTCGGCGGAGCCACCCCCTGACCGCACACCTGCAGTAGCCGACGACCGGCGTGTCGAGCAGATCGAAACATTGCCGTCACAAGAAGACCCCGCCGGTGGTGCGTCCGAGTGCCGGGTGACCAACGCGTTTTTCGATACCGACTTGCGTGAAGTCCTTAATACAATCTCGAGTCAGTGCGGCCTGACAATCATCGCCGATGAGACTGTGACAGGCATAATCACGACTGATCTTGTGGACGTCCCGCTCGAGGAAGCGTTGCACCGCATATTGATGCCTTTTGGTCTGACCTACCGCTGGATGGGTACATACTACCTGGTCGGTTCCCCACGGCCCGATAACCCGTCATTCCCTTATCTCACCGTGACCGAACTGTATCGCCCCAGCTACATCAAGGCCGAAGACGTGCCCAATCTCCTGTCCACGCACTATGAACCGTTCTTGCGCATTGACAAGGAAACGAACACGATTTCTCTGAATGGTTCTCCAGAATTGATTGCGCGCATCAAGAGGGACCTTGCCGTCGTGGACCGGGCGCCGCGTCAGGTTATGATTGAAGCGCTGGTGACGGAGATGTCCTCCGATGTCAGTCACCAACTGGGGATTTCCTGGGATCTCAGTGGTTCCAAAGGATCGGGTCAGAGGCTGCAAGCCGGTGGTCTCCCGGGAAGAAACGGGTCGGCTGACACGTCTCTCTCCATGATCTTCGACCGCATTGGGATCCAGAAGTCAGGATGGCTCGGGAACTATCAAGTCCGGCTGAATGCCCTGGTCACGGAGGGGAAAGCACACATTCGCGCCAACCCTCGCGTCGCGACCGTGGAAGGCAACAAGGCCAGCATTTTCATAGGGCGTGAAGAGTATTTTTCAATCCTGACCGGATCTGTCACTTTTGCGTACGCACAACTTGAAGTCATCAAGACGGGCATCGTTCTCACCATCACTCCTTATGTGTCAGAGGATGGCTTTATCACGCTCGAAGTGGCACCCGAGGTTACGGACGTCATTGGCTCGGGCAACACGGGCCTGCCCATCACCAATAAGCGCAGTGTCAGCACCAAGGTCAGAGTCAGTGACGGGGAAACCGTCGTGATCGGCGGACTGCTCGTGAAGAACCGTGTGGACATTGTTCGGAAGATTCCTCTGCTGGGATCGATCCCCATTCTGGGGTACCTGTTCCGGCACACGTCGACGACAGTGGAGGAGAAGGAAATCTCCATTCTCATCACGCCTCGACTCTGGGTTGCGACTCCGGAAAAGCAGTAGGTCCGGTCGACTCACTGTCCCAACGGTGACAGGGGATTCGCAGCCGTTGCGCACCGTTCCATACTTAATCTAATGTGATTCTTTTACGGCGCGGTGCAACATCTTGTGTGATAGCGTCTTATGAATATCCAGCAGGCTTCGCCCCCACGGTAACTTCCATTTCACGCCTCCCTGAACAGAAGCACGGTAGTGCCAAGTTGACGCGGATTCAGATGCCCCGTCATCGACGATCCGGTCCTCCCCCTTACTAAACTAAAGTGTGATCACGGGACGATCTTGAGGGAGAAAAAGACGCCGCGATTTTGACAATTTGGGAACACAATAAGAATATTGCTGTTTGAACAGGACTGGGCCATTATCTTCGGCCCGGTTTGAGTCCGCGCAGGGAGCGGCACGCAACAACGAACGGTACCTAAGGAGGAGCAAGGTGAATTCCAAGAATCCAGTTCGGCAGAGCCTTGTCGGTATTGTGATCATGACAGGGATTATCATTGTCAACGGTTGTGGCGGCGGGTCGCAAGAGTCAGCCAAACCGGCAACACAAACCAGCGGGGCACCCGCGAAAAGCGCCGCTGAGGCGGCTAAGCCGGCCTCCGCGACATTAAAGGGGCACATCACCCTTCAGGGGCAAGTTCCCAAGAACACGGCCATCAAGATGGATGCCGATCCCGTGTGCAAAGGCCAGCATTCCACCGAGGTGACGAGTCAAGACTACATCGTTGGCGCTGCCGGCGAGCTGACCAATGTCTTCGTCTACGTGAAATCCGGGGTGAGCGGCGTTTTTCCAGTGCCGGCCGATACGATGGTGTTCGACCAGAAAGGATGCGAGTACTATCCGCACGTTTTTGGTATGCGTGTCGGCCAGCCGCTGGCGATCGTCAACAGCGATCAGACGCTCCACAATGTCCACCCGCAGCCGAAGAACAGCGCGGGATTCAATCTTGGCATGCCCAAGCAGGGGATGCGCATCACCAAGACCTTCAGCGCTCCTGAAGTGATGGTCAAGATCAAGTGCGACGTCCACTCGTGGATGTCCGCCTATGCGGGCGTGCTCGACCACCCGTTTTTCGCGGTGACGGGCAAAGACGGCAACTTCTCCATCGGTCCGCTGCCAGCGGGAACCTACACGGTTGAGGCCTGGCACGAGAAGCTGGGGACAATGACGCAAACCGTAACGGTCGCTGATAACGAAGCCAAGGATATCCCCTTTGCGTTTACCGTGGCGGGTAAGTAGAGCGTAATCGTTGCCGAACGGCCCGGTGTATGGTGGCGTGCAGAATGCCGACAGTTATTGTTACGTATGTCAACGCGCGCGGCCTGCCCGGACCAAACCTATCATCGAAAGAACAGACTTGGGAGCGCGATAGAATCGCATGACTGAAAGCACACAGATTCCGCACGAAGTTCACTCGGAGCATCATCAGGAGGTCAGCTTCTGGCGCCGGTACGTGTTCTCCCAGGACCACAAGGTCATCGGGATCCAGTACGGCCTGACCAGTCTGGTATTCCTGTTGTTCGGCTTCTCTCTGATGATGCTGATGCGCTGGCAACTGGCTTTTCCGGGGCGTTCCCTTCCCCTCATCGGCAAGCTGATTGGCGAGACCTTCATGCCGGGCGGAGTGATGGTGCCTGAGTTTTACAACCAGCTGGGGGCGATGCACGGCACGATCATGGTGTTCCTTGGCGTCGTACCGCTGAGTGTTGGCGCTTTCGGGAACTACTTCGTGCCGCTGCAAATCGGCGCCCCGGACATGGCATTCCCGAAGCTGAACATGGCCAGTTATTGGGCGTATTTTGTGGGCGGGGTGACCATGCTCGCCAGCTTCTTTGTACCGGGCGGCGCGGCCAACTCGGGATGGACGTCCTATCCCCCGCTGGCGGATATTGCCACAACTGGACAGACGGTCTGGCTGTTCGGAATGGTGTGCTTGATCACATCGTCACTTCTGGGTTCGGTCAATTTTATTGTGACGATCGTCCAGCTTCGGGCGAAGGGGCTGACATTCATGCGCCTGCCGTTTTTCGTGTGGGCGCAGTTCGTGACGTCCTTCCTCTTGTTGCTGGCCTTCCCGCCATTGGAGGCTGCCGGCGTTTTGCAATTGATGGACCGTCTGGTCGGGACCAGCTTCTTCCTGCCGAGCGGTCTGGTGATCAGCGGCCAGCCTCTGGCGGTGAGCGGGGGTGGCAGTCCCCTGCTGTGGCAGCATCTCTTCTGGTTTCTTGCGCATCCGGAGGTCTATGTTTTGATCCTGCCGGCCATGGGAATCGTGGCAGAGATTATCGCCAACAATACCCGTAAACCACTCTGGGGATACCGTTCGATTGTTTATTCGGCCGTGTTCCTGGGATTCATGTCATTCATGGTTTGGGCTCACCACATGTTCCTGACAGGCATGGGCACGGCCATCAGCACGTTTTTCCAGACGACGACGATGATCATCTCAATCCCCTCGGTCATCATCATCTCGTCGCTGGTTATTTCCCTGTGGGGCGGATCCATTCGTTTCACGACGCCAATGCTGTTTGCCCTCGCCTTCCTGCCAATGTTTGGCATCGGGGGGTTGACGGGCTTGCCACTCGGGCTGGCCACATCTGACATACACCTGCATGACACTTACTACGTGATTGGCCACTTCCATTATATCGTTGCTCCAGGCACGATATTGGCTCTGTTCGCCGGGATTTACCACTGGTTCCCAAAGATCACCGGCCGCAAGATGAACGATACACTGGGCCGAATTCATTTCTGGGGCACGTTCGTCTGCATGAACGTGATTTTTATGCCGATGTTCATCCAGGGGCTGGCGGGCGTTTCACGGCGGCTCTATGATGGCGGCGCACAGTATGCCCACGCTCAGGGGGTCCTGCAATGGAACGTGGTCATGTCGGTTGGTGCCTGGGTCATGTTTGTATTTCAGTTGCCATTTATCTACAACCTCTTCCGCAGTATCAAGAAAGGCCAAAAGGTTCCGGAGAACCCCTGGGGGGCGACCACGCTCGAGTGGGCGGCTCCCTCTCCCCCGCCGCATGGGAACTTCGTCACGCTGCCCGAGGTTTATCGTGGGCCGTATGAGTACAGTGTTCCTGGCGAGGCACGTGACTTCACACCGCAACATCAGCAACCGGCAGGAGCCTGAACGCGATGCAGATCCCATATACATCAACGGCACGACCCGACACTGGTCTCTACAATGCCAAGCTCGGCGTCTGGCTGTTCCTGGCCTCTGAGGTCATGCTCTTCGGAGCGTTGTTTTCCACGTATGTCCTGCTGCGGGTGGGCGCCGCCGTCTGGCCGCATGGCGCGGACATTCTCAATGTGCCTCTGGCCACTGTCAACACGATGATCCTGATTGGATCGAGTGTGACCATGGTCATGTCATGGGCTTCTCTGATGATGGGGAAGTTCGGCCGCTTCCGGCTCTACATGGGGGTGACCATTCTTCTGGGATTCATGTTTCTCGGAATCAAGAGCGTTGAGTACGGCGCCAAGTTTGAGCATCATCTCTATCCGGGCAACAGCACTTTTCTGGCGATCTACTTTGCCCTCACCGGTCTGCACGGGCTTCATGTCATCGGCGGCATGATCGTCAACGCGTACCTTTGGGTGACGGGAAGCCGGATGTGGAAGAGTGATCCGCAGCGTTTCACAAACCGCGTCGAGGTCGCAGGCCTTTACTGGCACTTCGTGGATCTCGTCTGGATCTTCCTCTTTCCACTTCTGTATCTGTTATAGGAGAGTGTCATGGGAGCAGCAACCGGCAAGCGGAGGGCTACGTGAACGAGGCTCATGCAGAGGATATCAAAAAGCATGTACGGGCGTACATCGGCGTGTTTGTCGCGCTGGCCCTGCTGACAGTGCTCACTGTCTTCGTCTCGTATCTTGACTTCTCGCGAGGCGGGCACATTACCATCGCTCTGTTGATTGCCGTGGTCAAGGCCGGGCTGGTGGCGAGCTATTTCATGCACTTGATCTCGGAGAAGAAACTGATCTACGGGGCGCTGATCCTGACGGTCCTGCTTTTCGCCGCCTTGATGTTCCTGACGTTGTCATCGCACATGGACCAGCGGGGGATTTGAGTCATGTCGCTGAAAACTTTTCACGTGGGTTTCATCACATTGTCAGTATTGCTGGCGTTCGGCTTCGGGGTGTGGAATCTGCTCGACCCGTCGGCTCGCGGAAACGCCGCGTATCTGACTCTGGCCATAGTCGCTTTTGCCGCCGGGATCGGACTGATTGTTTACGAGATCCGTTTTCTGCGCAAGCTGAAAGGGGTGAGTTTCCTATGAGACGCAAATCTGTTTCTGGGTCGATCTTCTGCCAGAACGTGTGTTTTAGTCGGTTGGCGCCACGCCTGTTGTTTTTTGCGGGATTGTCGGTCATCCTCCTGCATTCGCGTTTTGCTCAAGCCTGTGCGGTCTGCTATGGAGCTGCCGATGCGCCCATGACGAATGGAATGAACATGGGAATCCTGACATTACTCGGGACGATCGGGACTGTCCTGCTTGGTTTTGTGACGTTCTTCCTGTTCCTCCTGAAGCGAGCCAGAAGTGCATCTCGCCGGAGCCAGCCGATGGCTGTCTGGGCTGGGCCGGAAAGGGCTAAAGCATGACACATCTTCTGGGACTGCCACCTGAGGCCTCAGCCCAAGGGGTAAAAGTCGACAGTTTGATTGGCTGGGTACACTGGCTGATGTTGTTGCTCTTCATCGGCTGGGGAACGTTCTACGTTATCTCATTGATACGATTCCGCCGCTCCCGGCACGCCAAAGCAGACTACACCGGCGTCAAGAGCCATACGTCGAGCTACCTGGAGATCGGCGTGGCCGCCTTCGAGGCGATCCTGCTGATCGGCTTCTCAATCCCTTTCTGGGCGAAATCTGTCGTCGCCTTGCCCAATGAAAAGGACGCCGTGGTCGTGCGGGTTGTCGCCGAGCAGTTCCTCTGGAATGTTCACTACCCCGGCCCCGATGGGATATTTGGCCGCGCGGACGTCAAGTTGATCGACTCGGAGAGCAATCCGTTGGGAATGGACCACACCGATCCCAACGGCAAGGATGACATCATCACGATCAATCAGCTTCATCTTCCGGTCGACAAGCCGGTGATCATCTATCTGTCCAGCAAGGATGTCGTGCATTCTTTCTCTCTGCCGGTGATGCGGGTCAAACAGGATGTCATCCCCGGGATGAGCATTCCCGTGACCTTCACGCCGACGGTTGTTGGGAATTACGAAATCGCATGTGCGCAGCTTTGCGGATTGGGGCATTACCGGATGCGGGGGTATCTGATCATTCAGACAGCCGAAGATTTCGCCGCCTGGCTGGCCGAGCAGGAAGCCGCACTGAATCCGCCGAGTTGAGTGCGCAGCATGGCGGCCGACCGACTGGCCGATGACCAGCTTCTGTCCGTATCGCTGAATCACGGTGACGTAAGCACTTTCCCCATGACTGAAACAAAACACACTCCGCGCTGGCTGGGACGTCTCTCCAAAGCGACGTTTGCGGCCACACTGGCTCTGGTATTCGTTGGTGGACTGGTGACCAGCACAGGCTCCGGCTTGGCGGTCCCGGACTGGCCGTTGTCGTTCGGTCAGTACTTTCCCCCTATGCAGGGCGGTGTTCTATTCGAGCATGGCCATCGCATGGTGGCTGGGGCCGTGGGCATCTTGATGACGATCCTCGCGATCGCAATATGGTTCGTCGAGCGGCGACGGTGGGCCAAATGGCTTGCTTTGGGGGCGTGGTGCGCCGTTGTGATCCAGGCGATTCTGGGCGGGATCACTGTCCTGTACAAGCTGCCCACGGCGGTTTCTGCGGGCCATGCGGGATTGGCCACAATCTTTTTGTCGCTGACCGGAATACTCGCTCTGATCAACTCCGAGTTCTGGCAACGGGAAAAGCCCTTGTCCTTTCACGCGTCGCGTTCGCTGGTGTGGCTCTCTTGTGCGGCCGCGTTCATCGTCTTTGTTCAGATCATTCTGGGGGCGACGATGCGGCACATGGGGATGGGGCAGCAGGGACTGGCGATCCCCGATTTTCCGCTCGCGTACGGCCGCCTGATCCCGCCGCGGTTGGATCTGGCGCCCATCCTGGTGCACTTTCTGCATCGTGTGGGCGCGCTGGTCGTCGGCGGGTTTATCTTCGTGCTGTCGTGGAAAATCAGCCGTCTGCACGGAGTGCCCAAAGTGATCCGTTCTTTATCGCGTTTGCTGCCGTTGCTGTACATTGTGCAATTCGCTTTGGGTGCTTTTACGATTTGGACAATTCGCGGTGTCACTGTCACGACATTTCACGTTATGGTTGGCGGACTCACATTTGCGCTGACCGTGCTGCTGGCGGCGCTGCTCTTGCGGTATCAGGTGCGTGAGCGTCCGCTTGAGGCGATGTCCCCGCTCATGGGAGAGATCGCCGCGTGAGCGCTTTTTCGTACCCGCCTTCCACGCGAGGATCCGGCCAGGATTCCGCTGTCGCAGCATGTGGTCGTTCCGTTGGGGATGTCATAGGGCACATCGCCGATTACCTGATCCTGACAAAACCACGGATCGCGGCGCTGGTGCTGGTGACAACGTGGGTTGGATTTCTCATGGGTTCGCCGGGGCCGCTGGTGGTCCCGCTATTGCTGCACGCATTGCTTGGTACCGCCATGGTGTCGGGCGGGGGCGCGGCGCTCAACCAGTACCGGGAGCGTGTCTGGGACGGGAGAATGCGTCGCACTTGTGAGCGGCCACTTCCGGCGGGACGGCTTGAACCGGTCGCGGCGCTTGCCTTTGGTCTGACACTGACCGTGTTGGGATGGGTATACCTCGCGCTTTTTGTCAATGTCCTCACGGCACTCCTTGGTCTGGCGGCAAATGTGATCTACGTTCTGGCCTATACGCCGCTCAAGCGCATGACCTCGTGGTGTGTGCCGGTCGGCGCCGTTTCAGGAGCCCTGCCTCCGGTGATGGGTTGGGCGGCGGCACAGGGACACCTTGATATTGGTGCATGGGTCATTTTCGCGGTGATGTTTGTCTGGCAGATTCCTCATTTTATCGCGATCGCCTGGCTCTACCGTGAAGACTATGCGCGGGCTGGGTTTGCCGTCGCGTCACTGGTCAGTCCCGATGGACGCTCGGCCACCTGGCAGATTCCCATCTATGCATCGATACTGGCGCTCATTGTAATTCTGCCAACAGTTCTGGGCATGGCGAATATCGCGTACGTGATCGGCGCCCTCATGCTGGGGCTGGGTTTTCTGGGCGCTGGGATCCGGGTAGGCAACATGGACATGACAGGGTATATGCGCCGTGTGTTTCACGCCTCGCTGGTGTACCTGCCGCTTCTGTTGATCTGGCTGGCAGTGAATCGAAGCGTTTGACGAGAGGGAACCGCTGCCGCATCTTTAGTGTCTCTAACAGAATGAATGTCAACGTACGCCATGATGGTGGAGAGCAATCTGGATCAATCAGGATGCCATCAATTCCGCGGGAGGGCGAGGCTCCTGCCGAACCTTTCCCTCCCCCAGCCAAGAGGCTCGGCGGGAGCCTCGCCCTCCCATCGCTGGGCGGTCAACTGACCCCGCCATATTTATCAGTTGCGCGGTTATTTTGTTGCAGGTTCTTAGTAGCGCGGCCCACTTGATCGGGCGCCGGATATGACGCAATCTGATCACACAACCCATCCCGCTGTCGTCGCGGAGGGCCTGTCGCACGCTTATAATGGGCGCGTTGCGCTGGCGGGTGTCAGTTTCACCGTCGCGCCGGGAGAATTGTTCGGCATTCTTGGTCCGAATGGCGGCGGCAAGACGACGATGTTCAAGATTTTATCCACGCTGCTTCGTCCGGATAGCGGGCGGGCTCGCATCTGGGGACTGGACGTCGTCTCACAGCGCGATCAGGTCCGTCATCTGATCGGCGTTGTCTTTCAGTCGCCCGCGCTCGATGTCAAGCTCACGGTGCGCGAGAATCTCCTCCATCATGGCCATCTTTATGGAATTGCCGGGCGTGCGTTGCGCGATGGCATCGACGCGTGCCTTGACCGGATGTCGCTTCGCGATCGTGCGAGCGATCTCGTGGAAACACTGTCCGGCGGCTTGCGCCGACGGGTGGAGCTGGCCAAGGCCGTCTTGACCCATCCCCGCGTTTTGCTGATGGACGAGCCCACGGCGGGATTGGACCCGGGCGCGCGCGACGATTTCTGGCATTTGATCAACACGATGCGTATGGACACCAGTATGACTGTGATTCACACGACACATCATCTCGAAGAAGCTGACATCTGCGACCGGATCGGGATTGTCGACCGTGGACAACTGGTTGCGCTCGATTCCCCGGCCGCTCTCAAATCGGAAATCAAGGGTGAAATGGTGACACTCAAGGGCGCCGCCCTTGCGGCGCTGCAGCAACGTGTCACCACAGAGTTTGACGTCCACGCACAGATCGAAGGCGACAGCATCCGGATTCTATCGCCCAACGGGCATGAGTTGGCGGCGCGGGTCAAGTCGGTCTTGGGCGACGCTGTCGACAGTATCAACATCGCACGACCCACGCTGGCCGATGTGTTTCGTCAGCGCAGCGGGCATGAGTTCTGGACCGGGACAACAAAGAATGGGGAACCGTCATGATCATGACGGCGACACCAGA
>JAVHPP010000049.1:0-49926 GCA_036170655.1 Candidatus Zixiibacteriota bacterium
CTGATCGCAGAGAATGACCCCTACGAATACAAGCTGCGGCGCAGGATTTTCCGGGCTCTTCGTCATCATTCCGCGCTCGCTCTCTTTCCGGATCGAGCCCCTGAGTACGTCTGCTTGAAGGGAGAGACGGAGTTGAATCCGCATCTGCCCCGGGTCAGTCTGGGCGAGATACGAAAGGTGACGGGCTCTGGCCAAGCTGGCGAGGCAGAATTGCAGGAATTACTGTTCGAGATCGTGAGTTCGTTGTCTCAACGCAGTGACCGATGCCGCGCCATCCCACTATGGGCGTTGTATGAGAGCGTCGGCGAGTACGAACTGTCCCACGCGCTGGTCGAGTTTAAGCAACGCACGAGTGATCGATGCAGCAGCGATCAAGAGCTTGCAGCCGAAGTTCAAGAGGCCACTGCGAAGAGCCTCGAAGGGATCAACAGCCTTCTCGCAAAGTATCTCCGCCTGCGGAGGCTGACCCAGAACGAGGTTGACAGGATGCGGACAGGCGTCGAAACATATCTGAGGCACTTCGCGCTGCAGGGGGATGGAGTCCATCTGCCAAGTTGCCTCCAGGACAATTGGCCGGGCCTGACTGGCGAGATGTACAAGACCAAATATGCCAAAGTGTTTGAGTACGTCACATCGCTTGCGCGCGCCAAGTTCATGGCGTACTGGCAACATGACGAGAAAAATCTCGGCAAGAGCACGGTGGACTCCCTATAGGGGAGTGCGGAGACTCAGATGGCTACGGAACACACTCAATGCCCACCGCGCCATTTGTGGGATAACTACGTCCTGAACCCGGTGATGACGGGCGCGGAGGGACTCGAACGCCACTTGCAGTCGTGCCCTTATTGCCGGGTCTTGCTGGCCGACCGCGAAGAGTACTACCAACGGCTGACCCGCTTGGCTCAAGATGAGCCAGCAAGAGACGCCGGACCCGACTTTGTCCAGCTCTATCCCTCGTTTGTCACGGATTACGACAGCATTCCCGAGATTCGCCAGGTTGCGGCAGGGCCGGGGCAGATGACCACGCCGGATACATGGACGTTTCTGTCCGAAGATCGACGGTGGATGATCAAGGCGGTTCGCGATCCGGAAAGCGGACATCACAAGCTATTCCTGCTGTCCGATTCCGGGGAGCAGGTCTCCGGCAGGCTGATCCGACTCTCTGGGATCGCGGAGTCTCACCTCACTGACGCAGAAGGATGTGTTGATCTGGGGGGGGTCAAGTGGCCCCAGGAGCCATCCCCGCAAGTGACGGTTGTCATGCCTGCGGCGACGTTTACGCTCAACGCTGCCGATCAGCTCCTCGGTATGAGCGACGCGACCATGCTCCAATCACGATCCGGGGATACGATTCGCATCGCCGTGGAGTCTTCGAGCACCGGCTGCCGCCTGCTCTTGGAGGTAGTTGCTCTGTCAGCGCAATTGGCGGGACGTCCTCTTCATATTGTCGTATCGCCTTCGCTCAGACCGGTGCTCCAGCCGCTTGAACCGGTGCTCGTCATCGACGATTTCCAGGTCCCTGGCCAGTTGGAGATACTCATGTTCCCGTGAGCGATCTGTACACCATCGAGCAGGCGGCTCAGCGCCTGGAACTGAGGCTTCTGTCAGGGACCCCGGCGGAGGTCAAGGTTCTCTACGGGCTGGCTTTCCTGCGCCTGCTTCGGACCGCGACGAATCCATCCGCCACAAAGGCTTATCTCCTTCAGTTCGCTCGGCGGTTGGCGGATGCTGCACGCGTTGCGAAGCCCGCCGAGTTTCTCCCCGACGAACTTCGTGACACAGGCGAGCTCGCATCTTGGATGGCAGAGCGAGGGGCGCCGCTGGAGTACGTTCAGGCTCTTGCAGATCTCAGCACGCGCGTTCGCGGGCACTTCGACAGCGTGCTCTCGGGGGCATCATCTTCTCGACCCCACGAACAGGCCGAAGTCTTCGGTCTCACCGTCGAATACTACACCGACGCGGTCTTGGACGTCCGGCGGTGGAGCGGGGTCCAGCACAAACGCCTCCAAGGCTGTGGGAACCGGCGACGTCGGCTATTGGAAAATCAAACTGTCTCCGACAACCGGCGCACCCATTGGGGTCTACGATCACACGCCGTATTCTATCCAGTTCCGATTTGTAGCAGACACGACCGGCACGATCACGGGTTACGTGCATGATGCTCAGAACGGGAATGATGGTCGGCTTCGTGGGGTGACGGTGACCGTCGATGGAACCTCACTTTCCGCGATCACCGATGCCACGGGATCATATCGGATTGACAATGCCCCAGCCGGTGCACGCACAGTTCGTGTTGACCGTGGTGTGACGAGTTGCTACCAGGTGGCAGCTGTGCCGGTCACAGTTCCTGCAGGTAGCAGCGTGGAGGCGGATATCCCGGTTTCCGTAAATACAGCCAAGGACATTGCGGAGCCGAACGACACGTGGGAGAGCGCGTCTACGTTGACTTCAGGGGCAACAGTCAATCCCTACCTCCGGTTTGTTCACTCTTTCTACAACTACTACGGATACACTGACGACTTCCCGCAAGCGGATGAGGATACCTACTCCATCAGTGTCACTGGTCCAGGGACACTGAGGCTCGAGGTCAGCAATCTACCAGTCACGTGTCATTTCTATTTCCAGACACCCTCTGGGTATGGTTGGGGAGGGTCCTGGACGACCGGAGGCAGCGATGGCTCTGCCACGACCGCAACGAAGAGCGTGGGAACAGGAGATCTCGGCGTGTGGAAGGTCCGTATCGTCCCGGCCGGCGGTGTTGAAGGGACCTATGACACGACGCCATACACGATAAAGGTGACGAGGCCGTGAACAGCTGCCGGCAACACAGACTTGTCGAACCAGACAGGTCAAAGAAGATGGTCCTGTTGAAGTAGGGCTCGCAGGACCGTACGAGGGGGAACAACCCCGTCCCGCAAGTCACGCGGGGCGGGGTTCCCGTTTGAATGTGGCGCAGGCGCCCTCGCCTGCGTTCGTTGCGAAGCGACGATCTGGGAGATGGCAGGCTTTGCCTGCCAACGCGGCCGGGGGCGGCCGCGCCACACATGAATCGCGTCTCGCAACGGAAAACAGAAGAGGGTCCTGCCTTTCGGCCGGACCCTCTTAGAAGCGAACGTGGCAATTTGGATCAGACTCCCGTTTTGGCCAGTGCTTTCTCGATCGAACCCGCCAGTTTATCGCCACGGCAATCGTCGCCCATCGCCGCGAGGGAACCGTCACGTCCGATCAGGACAGGGCTGGGGATGCCGCGCACCAGATAGGCCTTCGGCAGCGGGCCATTCCAGTCTTTCTGGTCATAGATGTGACGCCAGTTCATGCCCTTCTCGGTGATCCACTTGCGGTAGGCGTCGGTCGTTGTCTTATCGGCGTAGTCCAGAGAGATCGAAAGAACGTCGAAACCCTTGTCTTTGTACTTGCCGTAGGCGACGAGAAGGCCGGGCAGCTCACCACGGCACGGGCCGCACCAGGTCGCCCAGAAGTCGATGAGCACGACCTTGCCTTTGTACTGATCGAGCGAAACGGGCTTGTTGTCGATGTCGGTTCCCTCGATGGGGATTGGCCACAGCGACGCGACCATGTCGTTTTGGAAGAATGATCCCGCCACTTGCATTGCCGGCTCGTCGTTCTTGTATGTGTTGGCGAAGGTTCGCACCTTGGGCAGCACCTGCTCTTTGTTATCGCCGGCCGCGATCAGGTCGAGCATGATCTGCCATGCGGCCGCGGCGCCCTCAAACTTTGTTCCCGCCTGCACCTGCGCGAAATGCTCGCGGGCCGCGTGGGCGGCCGTGGCGAAGGCCGCATCGGTCGCTTTTTCCGGATGGTCCGCGCAATACGCCGCCAATCCGGCACGGTAATGCGCTTCGCTGCGTCCTTCCGGACTGGGATTGGCGGCCAGATATGCGTCGACTTCCTTGATCACGCCATTGGCCAGCGGGCCCCAAGAATTGTAGATCGACTTGATCTTCGAAATCGCCCGCACGCGTTCGAGACCATAGTCGAATGACGCATCACCCTTCTTCAGTTCGCGCAACGCCGCCAGTCTCTCCGCTTCAAAGTTCATGAGGGCGGCTGTGTACTGCCAGCCGTACCAGGCGGCCCGATTTTTCCGGAAGACCTGCAGTTGCGTCGTGGCCCATTGATCCAGACTGTCGGCATTGGCAAACGACGGGACGGCGTGCACGTCCGGGATGCCGTTGGCAAACGATCCCTCCCGGTCCTTCTGTGTCTTCTTCGCCCGTTCCATCAAGGCTGCGAATCGCTGATCGCTCTGAAGCGATGCCAGATCGCCATCATTTTTCAATTGATCTGGATCATCCCAGCCCTTTTCGACCGCCTTGGTCAGCCATTCGATGCCCTTGTCGATCTGGTTGTGACGGCCGTAAGCGCAGGCGGCATTGTACTCAGCCCATTTGCCCGTCGGAATGATCTGGCCCTGGTGGGCGAATGCGGCGACCGCGTCATCAACCTTTCCCGCATCGAGCAACTGGTAGCCAGAATCGCTGGCGGCGTTGTACTGGTCAATCAGTGCGGCATCAAACGGTGTCACAGAACTCTCCGAAACGTTCTCGGTGGTGGTCTTCTGGGCGCAGCCGAATGACCACAGCGTCAGTCCGGAGAGAGTGAGGCAGAGCAGCAAGTGTTTCATTATGATTCCTCCCAAGGGTTCGTTAGACCAAAGATCGTTCACATCTCAGTCGATCCGCAAGGGATTCTTCCAGCGAAATCGGTTTGCGCCCTTGGTTGTTCCAATCCACAAGTAGTCGCCATCAACCACGATCCGCTGGACGAACATGTCGAGCAGTCCGTCGTCCGTGGTGATCATGCGTCGTTCATGTGTCTGCGGATTCAGGCGCAGGAGCCCGCTGGGTGTCGCCGCCCAGACAATCCCCTCCGTGACTGCCAGATCAAAGATGTTCTCGTCTGGCAACAGCGACGGACTTTCGAAAACCTCAACCGGGTTGCGTCCGGTCAAATCGATGATGGCGATGCCGCGATCGGATCCGGCGTAGAGATATTTGTCGTCATGCGCGAGGGTGCGCACACGGCCTGCCAGCGGTCCTTCGGCAGTGTAGTACCGGCGCCATTCCGCCACCGGTTTGGCGAGGCGGTACAATCCCCGGTCGGTGGCCAGCCAGATGATATCGCCGATCACATTGATGTCATAAATCCGCGCGTTACTCAGCGTCTCGGTCGAGGCGTGGAAGATTGAATCATTGGGCAGATACAAACCATCGATCCCGATCTCAGTTCCGATCCAGAGGATGTCGCCGTCAAGCCCCAGTGCGTAAACACGTTCATCGGTCAACCCGCTGCGATGCCCGTAAGTCTGGAATGTCTGGTTGTGACGGTCGAATCGGACGACCCCGCGATCGGTCGCCAGCCAGAGGTACGGACTGCCGGGCTGGCCGACGATGCGTGAGACGTTGTCCGAGGCAAAGCCTTCGATGTAACGCGCCTCATAGTATTGCCAGCTTCCGGCGGCAGTGTCATAGGTCGAAAATCCATTGCCGCCATCATAGTAGTTGGGACCGCCGAAGAAGATCATCGATGAATCGAGGAAGATCGCCTCGACGTCGCTTTGAAACAACCCCCAGCGTTGCGGTGTGATCTGATACGATCCCGGCGTGACCGTCCACACAAATTGTCCCCATGTGCCGATCCACTTTGTCCCCCAGTCATCTTCAACCATC
Organism: Candidatus Zixiibacteriota bacterium; assembly: GCA_036170655.1. Classification (GTDB taxonomy): domain Bacteria; phylum Zixibacteria; class MSB-5A5; order WJJR01; family WJJR01; genus JACRMA01. Next base: position 5,691 of record JAVHPP010000049.1, read on the forward strand.
CCACGGATCTCATACGAACGCATCTGCGGGTCGTTCAGTACGCCGGGCGTGAGCGCATTGTAGCCGGGGGGCAGCATCAGAGTCGTCAGATCCGGGCGCTGCCAGGGCTGCTGCAGCGTGTCCGGGAACGATGTGGCATCGCTCCATTCCTTCAGGATGGGACGCCAGACCGAAACGCCGAGCGGAGTATCGGCATAGAGCTCGTCGGTCATCGGATCATAGGCGAGGCGGCGCACGCTATTGGCGCGCAATCCCTCTGCCGTCGTCAGCGCCGGCAACCAGCGATCGCTATGCCGGTCGTAACGGGCAACTCCGCCCCGTGTGCCGAAGTAGACGAAATCGGGCGTTACGGCCGCCGCGTGCACATAGCGCACTGAGGTGTAGGCAGCCCAGTCGCCAGGAAAGTACCGGGGATTCATGCTGGCCCACCCTGGATGACCAACGCCGAGCGCCATTCCCATCGCGGCCATGAACGCGATCTTTCTCATAACGTCGCCTCGAATTGTCTGATGCCATGAACCAGCGTATCGATGTCATCTTCAGAGTTGTAGAAGTGCGGAGCGACCCGGATACGATTCTCACGCAACGCTGTGTGTATGTGCTGCTCGCGGAGTTGGCTGTGAAGCTCCGAAGTCCGAGGGCCTTCCAGAACCATGATGCCGGAGCGGTTTCCTTCGTCGGAGAACACAACGGGGCGATACGCGGAATCCGTCAGATGGCTCGCCAGTCGCTCCCGCAGAGTTTGGACATTCTGCCAGACCTGCTGCTTTCCACATTCCTCAAGCACGGCGAGGCCTGTCTCTGCGAACCGGATGGAGAAGAATGGGTATGTGCCGACTTCCCAGCGGCGGCCGTCTTCGTATTCACGCTGTTCCCAGTTCTTGAGATTTCCGAAGCGATACCCCCAGTCAACACCCAGCCAGCCCGACTGCAGCGGCTCGACAGAACGGATAGGATTCGGCGCAATGTAGAAGAACCCCGATCCCGTCTGCCCGAATAGCCATTTCTGCGCCCCGCACGCTAGCGCATCGACACCGGTCTCATGGACATCGAGAGGTACCGCACCCACACCTTGGATGCCGTCTGCCAGAACGAAGCACCTTTTCTCATGGCAGATTCGGACGATTTCCGAGAGGTCGTAGCGGTATCCATTGAAGTATTGTACCCACGATAAGGCGAGGACAGACGCCGGCCGGGACAATGCTCGCTCGAGCGTTCCAGCCGTAAGAAAGCCATTTGGGCAGGGGAGAGATTCGAATTCAAGCCCCAACTGGCGGCTTATGCCCTTGACCGCATAGACGAGCGCCGGGAACTCCACCTCCGGCAGGAGAATCCGTTCTCCCCTCTGGAGGTTCAGCCCCCAGAGCACAGCGTTGATTCCATACGATGTGTTGGGCGCGAACGCGACACGCGTGGGATCAGCATCAATCAGACGCGCAAATCGGCTCTTGGCGCTTTCGAGCATCGCGAATGTCTCATCATCGACATCTGCACCGGGCGTCAAGCGTCCCCATCGTTGCATGAGCGATTCAACTGCCAGACGTCCGCGTTTGGTGACCGGGCCGAACGCGGCGTGATTCAGGAATACATGGCCTGGATCAAACTCAAACTCAGCTTTCCAGTCGCGTGTACCCGAAAGAAGAGGCATCTGATGTCCTTTGTTCATACAGCGATCAGCCAGCCGATGAGAGTTAGCGCCCCGCCGAGACGGAGCAAATCAACGAGCAACAGCCAGAAGGTGCGGTCCCAGCCGCGTTGCGCGCCCTCGAAGAGTCGCGCCGGAATTAAACCAAAGAGATACCCGGCGACCGCCACGGCCAGCCCCGCTTTGGCTCCGGTGAAAGGGATCATCGGCTGAATAATGCTCAGCACGAGCGTCGGCAAGAGCGCGAGGAAGATCAGATTTCCCAACAGGATGGTCGGAAGTTCTGCCCACAGCAGCAGGTGCGGCTTCAAAGCATCGTCGGCGAACCATCGCCTTTCGCCCCAGCGGCCCAGCATGGTCACTGCGGTGCCGCAGAGCCACGGAGGGATGATTCTCAGCAAGTTGTCCACGACATGCTCCTGCGTGGCTTGTCTACAGCCACCCCTGTTCCCGATACCACTGGACCGTTTGGATGGCGCCCTGAGCGAACGGTATGTTCGAGCGGTATCCAAGCATTGCTTTCGCTTTCTCCACAGAGCAGGTCCAGTCATTCTGACTAAAATCGCGTGCTTTATGCCGGTTGAGTTTTGGTGTAAATCCTCCGGCTTTTCCCGCCAATTCCGCGATTGCAGCGATGGTCATGAGCGCCGGTCGGGGGATGCGCACGCGCACTGCCCAAGTTCCCAGCGCCTGTTGGATCATGTCTTCCACCGTCGCCAAATCGTAGTGGGCATCTTCAGCGATGTAGAAGACTTCACCCGTTGCTCTGGCAACAGATGCGGCCAGCAGGATGCCGTCGACGAGATCCGAGACATGCACCAGTGACAACCGTGCCGGGTGATTGGAGAACACCGGCTTGAGATGCCACTTCACGGCCTGAAAGAAACCGAGGACTTCTGTGTCGCCCGGACCATAAACCGCCGGTGGTCGGACAACGGTGATGGGCAGATGCGCGGCGCGCTCGCGCACCGCCAGTTCCCCTTCGAGCTTGCTGACACCATAGGGCGTCAAAGGGCGGTCCGGATCCGTCTCCGTGCGTGGTTGTCCGCTCGTGGCAGGCCCGCCTGCCGCCATCGATGACACATGAACGAATCGTTCGAGCCCAGCGGCCGACTCTGACGCCGCATCCAGCAGGTTGATGGTGCCGGCGACATTGGCCTGACGGTATGCCGCCAGATCAGGGGCCTTCACCCGCCCGGCTACATGGATGACCCATTGGGCGCCGCGACACCCGCGTGCCAGCGCTGCGCGGTCATTCAGATCGCCTTCAATCCACTCCAAAGCAAGATCATTCACACGTGATCGGTCAGCCATCCGTCGAACCAGCGCCCGCACATGGTGGCCGCGCTTGGCGAGGGCGTGCGCGAGATGCGACCCGACAAAACCGTTGGCGCCGGTCATAAATACCAATGGCGGAGCCAGCGTCATTTGATCTCCGGGACGATGGCGTAACCTGCCAAAACAGGCTTGACAGTCGGGACAGTGATCAGTTGCTTAGTGAGGATTTTTGTTCCCCCTGGGGACGATCCAACGCATTTTGCTGACGCAGTCGGGTGGCACAAAGCCGCCATGAACTGCGTGAACGGGTCAATCAAGCGACGGATGACACTTTTGGCAACCCCCAAGACCGAGATCGACAAGACCACGACCGATTTGTTCGCCAAGTGCCGCACCTTCACGGCCGCGCGTGACATCATGGCGATGGGGGTGTACCCCTATTTCCGCGTCATCTCCTCAGCGCCCGGAACGGTTGTGACCGTGGAGGGCAAGGAACTGATCATGATCGGTTCCAACAATTACCTCGGCCTGACCAACCATCCCAAGGTGATCGAGGCGGCAGTGGCGGCGGCCAAGCGTTACGGCTCCGGCTGCACCGGCTCGCGTTTTTTGAACGGCACCCTGGATCTCCACGTCGAGCTGGAGTCGCGTTTGGCTGCCTTTATGAAGCGTCCGGCAGCGCTCGTTTTCTCCACGGGGTTTCAGACCAACCTGGGAACCATCTCCTGTCTGGTGGGCCGGATGGACACGATTTACGCCGACCGCTCCAATCATGCGTCGATCGTAGACGGTTGCCGGCTGTCGTTCGGGCGGACGATCAAGTTCCAGCACAACGACATGAATGATCTGGCGCGCGTGATGGAAGCCAACGGCAACGGGGGAGGACAACTCATCGTGTCCGACGGTGTCTTCTCGATGGAGGGTGACATCGTCAACCTTCCCGACTTGGTCCGGCAGGCCAAAGCCAGCGGCGCCCGTGTAATGTTGGACGACGCGCACTCGATTGGTGTGCTGGGTGCGCACGGATGTGGCACGGCCGAGCATTTCAACCTGATCGATGATGTTGACATTACGATGGGGACGTTCTCCAAGTCCTTTGCCTCGCTCGGCGGGTTTATCGTCGCGGAAGAAGATGTGATCCATTTTGTCAAGCACTCCTCGCGTGAGTTGATCTTTTCCGCATCGATGCCGCCGGCGTCGGTGGCCGCTTGCCTCGCGGCGCTGGACATCATCGAGGGCGAACCGGAGCGTCGCGCGCGTCTCTGGGAGATCACGCATCGCATGCATCGGGAGTTTCGCAGTCTGGGTTTCGAAATCGGGGGCACACAAACGCCCATCATCCCGGTCATGGTTGGGGACGACATCGTCGCGTTCCGTTTCTGGCGCGAGCTCACCGATCGCGGCATCTTTGCCAACCCTATTGTCTCCCCCGCCGTCCCCAAAGGTCAGGCGCTCATTCGCACGTCTTACACGGCGACACACACGGACGAGCAGCTCGACCGCGTGCTGCAGACATTCGCCGACGTCGGCCGGCGACTCGGCGTGATCGGCTAAAGCATTTTGGAGTGCGGCGACATGTCGCCGCAGATCAGAGCCGAAGGCTCTGATCTCTTCTGGCAATGGGGATGTCTCGCCTATTCGAACGCGGTGACCTGTCGCCGCACAAAAGATGTTTCGCATTCCCACTCTGAAAAGTATGACATTTAGTTCTTGGTTGTGCATGCCGAAACGGAGATTATACGATGACTTTTTCGGAAACCGGCGCGATAAACGAACACAGGAGAACGGATGTTTCAGATGACCGACAACCGGCTTGACCAACTTTGTATCAACACGATTCGCGTCCTCTCCATGGATGCGGTCCAAAAGGCCAATTCCGGCCATCCGGGCACACCGATGGGCATGGCGGCAATTGGATATGTCCTGTGGACGCGGTACCTGAAGCACAACCCGCAAAATCCCGCCTGGCCCGATCGTGACCGGTTTGTTCTGTCGATGGGCCACGCGTCGATGCTGCTGTACAGCCTGCTGCACCTGACAGGGTACGATCTGAACCTGGATGACATCAAAGCGTTCCGGCAATGGGGCAGCCGCACCCCCGGGCATCCCGAAGTCCGTCTGACCCCGGGTGTGGAGACGACGACCGGTCCTCTGGGGCAGGGATTCGCCAACAGCGTCGGCATGGCGATTGCCGAGCAGCATCTCGCCGCGCTCTTCAACCGCCCCGGCCACACCATCGTTGACCACCACGTCTACGCGTTCTGCAGCGATGGGGACCTGATGGAAGGACTATCCTCCGAGGCCGCCTCGCTCGCCGGGCATCTCAAGCTGGGCAAGCTCATCATCTTCTACGATGCCAACAAGATCACCATCGATGGCAGCACCGACCTGACATTCACGGAAGATGTTGGCAAGCGCTTCGAAGCCTTTGGCTGGCATGTCCAGCACATCGATGGCATGGATATCGCGCAGATCGAAAGCGCCATCGAAGCGGCACAAGCCGAATCGGAGCGGCCATCGTTGATTGTGGCGCCCACTCACATCGGATACCCGAGCCCGAACAAGCAGGACAAATCATCGGCGCATGGCGCCCCGCTCGGCGAGGAAGAAGTACGCCTGACCAAACAAGCCATGGGCTGGCCGCCCGATCAGCAATTTCATATTCCCGAAGAAGCGCTCGCCCAGTTCCGCCGCTGTGTCGGTCATGGCCGCGGCTGGGAGGACGACTGGCGCACTCGATTCGAGGCGTACCGCCGCGCCTTCCCCGATGATGCGGCGCAGTTTGAATCAATGATGGCCGGCTGTCTGCCGGGCGGATGGGACAGGGATATTCCGGTCTTCAAGCCCGTGGACGGCCCGATGGCAACGCGCAAGGCGGGACGTCTGGTCATGAACGTGTTCGGCGCGCGTATCCCCCAATTTATTGGCGGGTCAGCCGATCTCGTGGAGTCGAACCTCACCGTGATCGACGGCGGTGGCAGTTTCAGCGCCGCCAACCGGGCGGGACGAAACATCCACTTCGGTATCCGTGAGCATGCGATGGGCAGCCTCGGCAACGGTATCGCCGCGCACGGCGGGCTGATTCCTTTTGGCGCAACCTTTCTCATATTCTCCGATTACCAGCGGCCGGCGATCCGTCTGGCCGCGCTCTCTGGCTTCCACAACATCTTCGTGTTCACCCATGACAGCATTGGCTTGGGCGAAGATGGTCCCACGCATCAGCCGATTGAGCATCTGGCCTCGATGCGCGCCATCCCCCACCTGGTTGTCATCCGTCCCGCCGATGCCAACGAAACCGTGTGGGCGTGGAAAGTGGCGCTGGAGCAGGATGGCCCCGTGGCGATTGTCCTTTCACGCCAGACCCTGCCCGTGCTCGACCAATCTGTCTTTGCCCCTGCGAGCGGGCTGGCCCGTGGCGCATATATCCTGTCGGAGGCCAAAGGCGGCAGTCCCGACGCGATCCTGATCGCCACCGGTTCCGAAGTGTCACTGGCGCTGGATGCACAGACAGTACTCGACGCCGCTGGTGTCTCCGTCCGTGTCGTCAGCATGCCCTCGTGGGAATTGTTTGCGGCCCAGCCTCAGAACTACCGCGATACTGTCCTTCTGCCCCGTGTCACAGCGCGTGTGGCGATTGAAGCGGCCTCACCGATGGGGTGGGAACGCTGGGTCGGGTCAAAGGGAGCGATCATCGGCATCGACCGCTTTGGCGCCTCGGCGCCGGGCGGTGCTGTCATGGCGCGTTTCGGTTTCACCGTCGAGGAGATTGTCCGGCGTACGCGGGCCCTCGTCGACGCGGCCCTCGCCAGACAATTCGCGTAACGTCTGGATCTGCACGAACGAAAACGCGGCGCTGGGGCTGTCTTTCATCTGGCTCGTTCAGCGCACATGGCCTGCAATCGTCATTCCCGCGAACGGGCGTGTTGAAAAAACCTTGCAATCGTCATTCCCGCGCACGCGGGAATCCATTTTCTCTTTCGCCCATCCCCTCTGTGGGGCACCCGGCTATCCCCGCCCGGTCGAAAACTGACTCCCGCAGATCTTCGCCGATCCCGTGCTGGCGAAAATCTCCGGCGGGACGGAAGGTCCCTTGCGCTGGCAGTGGGCGTTGAAGGCCGTGGTCAGATCGTGCGCGATTTCATTGGGGGTCCGGCTCTCGATCATGTGACGATGCATCATGTACACGAGCTTCCCGTCTTGGAACAGCGCCACCGATGGCGAGGATGGCGGCTGATCGGGGATGTACTGCCGTGCCCTCTCCGTGGCGTCCCTGTCCTGACCGGCAAAGACCGTGTAGAGCGAGTCCGGAATAATGGCGTTCTGGAGCGCCAGACCGATAGCCGGACGCGCGTTCCCCGCAGCACAACCGCAGACCGAGTTGAAGACAAGTAATGTTGTGCCGCTCGCGCCGCCGAGCGCTGTCTCGACGGCATCGGGAGTCCGCAGTTCTTTGATTCCCAAGACTGTCAGTTCGTCGCGCATCATCTGCAGTGCTTGTGTCAGATCGGAGAAGCTGTTGATTGTCAGTTCATCCATCGGTCAAGTCCTTTCGGCTGAAATGCAATACCTGTCCCGCCTATCTCTCCTGCGAGGCGCTGGAAAGAGGCGGCTACCAAAGGCCCAGTTTGTCTTTGATTTCATCGGAGGCCATCGTGCGCGGATCCCAAGGCGGGTCCCAGACAACCTGCACGTTGGCACGCTCCACGCCGGGAAGATCGCCGACCACGCGCTGGACGTCGCTGACCAGCATCGGACCGTATGGGCAGGCCGGGCTGGTGAGCGTCATCCGCACTTGCACGGAATGGTCCTGCTCGACGACATCGACGCCGTAAACCAGTCCGAGATCAACAATCCCCAGATGGATTTCCGGGTCCTCGACTGTCTTGAGCGCTTCCATGACGATGTCATGGTTCACCAGCATGTCACGTGGTTCCCTTCTCTTCTGTTGTTGTCGATCCCGCTTTCCGGCCGTTCGTTTCGGCTTCCTTCAACGCGTCGATCAACGTCATCCATGGGAGCAGTGCGCACTTGACCCGGACCGGGAAATTTCTCACCCCTTCGAGAGCGTCGAGATCGCCAATGTCGCATCCCTCGGGAGGCGGACTGCCATGCATCATGCGCTTGAATGTCTCGGCCAGTTGCAACGCCTCTTCGCGGCTTTTGCCCGGCAGCAGTTCCGCCAGCATCGAGGCGGAGGCCACGGAGATGACACATCCTTTGCACTGGGTGGCAACGTCTTCCACGCCATGTTCAGACAGCTTGACGGACAGTGTGATCTTGTCGCCGCAGACCGGGTTGTATCCGTCACGTTCGACATCGGTCCGGTCGAGCGTCTTGTGTCCGCGGGGGGAGCGGAAATGATCCAGCACCGTGTCACGATAGAGCGCATCCAGTTCAACATCGTGTCTATCGCCGTCCAAAAAACCTCCCTGCCTCCCGGAGACCATCGACGAGCGCATCAATGTCGGCGTGGTTGTTGTAGAGGTAGAAGCTGGCGCGCGCCGTGGCGTTCTGTCCCAGCCGCTCCATCAGCGGTTGCGCGCAGTGATGCCCGGCGCGAATGGCGACGCCCCGCCGGTCAAGATAGGTGCCCAGATCGTGCGGGTGGATGGAGCGGTGGTTGAATGAAATCACGCCGGCACGCCCTTCGGGATCCTCCGGCCCATATAGTTCCAGATCGTCTATCTCCCGCATCCGTTCCAAGGCGTATGTCGTGAGTTCGACCTCGTGCCGCCGGATTCTGTCCATGCCGGCCGCTTCCAGATAGTCGATGGCGGCCCCAAAGCCAACAACATCGGCTATATTCGGTGTTCCGGCCTCAAATTTCCAGGGCAGGTCATTCCATGTGGCGTCGGTCAGCGAGACCGTGCGGATCATATCGCCGCCGCCGAGAACGGGCGGCATCCGCTCCAGTAACTCGCGCCGTCCCCAAAGGACCCCGACCCCGGTCGGTCCCAGCATCTTGTGCGCGGAGAAGGCCACGAAGTCCGCCCCCAGCGCTTGGACATCAACTTTCAGATGCGGCACACCCTGGGCGCTGTCAACGGCAACGAGCGCTCCGTGCCGATGCGCGCGGGCGACGATCTCCTCGACCGGATTAATCGTTCCCAGGACGTTCGACACATGGGTGACCGAAACAATCCGCGTCCGCTCGGTAAACCGCTCGCCCCAACGTTCCATATCGAGCGTGCCGTCGTCGCGGATGGGGAGATGCCGGACCACGGCGCCGGTCCGTTGGGCCAGAAGGAACCAAGGGACCAGATTGCTGTGATGCTCCATTTCGGTGAGCAGGATTTCGTCGCCGGTCTTCAGGTTCTCCATGCCCCATGACTGGGCCAGTAGGTTGATCGACTCGGTGGTGTTGCGCGTAAAGATGATCTCTGCCGTATCCGCCGCGTTGATGAACCGCGCGACCTTGGCGCGCGCTCCTTCGTACTTGTCTGTCGCTTGAACGGACAGGGCGTACACGCCACGGTGCACGTTGGCGTTGATCAGACGGTAGTAGTCGGAGATTGTCTCGATAACCGACACGGGTTTCTGGGACGTTGCAGCGCTGTCCAGATAGACGAGTGGGCTACCGTGGACGGAACGTTTCAGGATCGGGAAATCTTCGCGGATACGCGCGAAGACCTGCTGAATGCCGGTCGGGGCAGCCAACCGCGTGGGTACCGTCGTCACCGGGGTCATGCGGATTCATCCCCCATGTCCACCAGAACATCGCCGTCTTCGACTTGCGTGACGTAGGTGCCGACCGGGAACACGGCGGGCATTTTCAGCACCTGCCCAGTACAGACATCAAACCGCGCGCCATGCCGTGGGCACTCAATGGCACAGCCATCGAGACCCCCCGAGCCAAGCGGCCCGCCGTCATGAGTGCAGGTATCGTCGATGGCGTAGATGCGGCCATCCACATTGCATAATGCAATACGCGTTCCATTCACCGTGTAGACACGAACCTGCCCGGCGGGAATCTCACTGACTTTGGCTGCCTTGACGAAGTTCCCCGTCATCTCACATATCCCCCAGATGGCTCAGGACCAGCCCGTGGACCCGGTCGCGCACTGCATCGGGGATGCGATCCAGAATCGGGCCAACGAATCCTGTCACAATCAAGCGGACAGCCTCCGATGGTTCGATCCCGCGCGACCCGAGATAGAAGACCTCTTGCGGATCGACTTTCCCAACCGTGGCGCCGTGAGTACAGCGCACCTCGTTGTTGAGAATCTCCAATTCCGGGATCGACTCGGCCTTCGCACCCGGCGACAAGATGAGATTCCGGTTTTCTTGATAGGCCTCACAGTAGGGAGCCTTGTCCTCAATGCGAATCAGTCCCGTATAGGCCGAACTGGCACGGCCACGCAAAGCGACCTTGAAGTGCAGGTCGCTGCGGGTGGTCCCCGACTGATGATCTTGAACCGTGTGGTGGTCGTATTGCTGCCGGCCGGCGCCAATGGCCAGGCCAAACATGTTGCTCTCGGCGCCCCGCCCCGCCATCACGGCACCGCAGTCGGTCTTGCTGGTCTGACCGCCGAGCGTCGTCATGACTGTCTCGAACTGCGCGTCTCTGTCCAGCCGTGCCCGGACCGTTGTGAATGCGATAGTCTTATGGTTCCAGTGCTGGATCGGGACATACTTGACTCGCGCGCCCACGCCCGCCACGATCTCCGTGATCGTGTACACGCGCGCGCCTGCTCCGTCGGCGCCGTCCCCGCTTTCGTCAATCAATGTTAGTTCTGCATCTTCCTCTACGATCACCAGCAGGCGCTGTGCGATCGCTGCCACGCCATTAGCGTGATCGGCGAACTCACCATGGAGAGTGGCAAGGATATGAACAGGTTTGGCAAGTACGACCCCTTTGGGCACGTAGATCAAGATCCCGCCCGACCATGCCGCGTTGGTGAATGCTTCGAATTTCCCTGACTGCGGTCCCACGAGTGTCCCGAGATGGGCCTGAACCAGATCGGGCAGCTTGACCACCGCTTCGTGCAAATCCATGATCACAACACCAGCGTCTGCCAGTTTGCTGTCCAGTGCTGTTTTCATCACGACGCTGTTACACAGATAGGCACCCCCCGCCAGCAATTCGCGATCGAGTTCTTCTTTCAGCGCCGCCGGAACTTCGCGTGGCACGCCGGGCGCCGCCACAGGCAACAGATCCCCGTCGTTGACAAGAAACATACCGGGATCGGAGTAACGCCAGAGGTGGCTGACCCGCGATGGCAACGGAGTCGACCGGTACACATCCAACGCCTGCTGTCGTTGCTCCAGCAGCCACGGGGGGCCGTTGTGAGAACCCAATATGTGCCCCCACAGCTTTTCGAGCCCGGCGTCGTTCGCCCGGGATGGCGTCAGCAAAGTCTGGTCAGCGCTCAACCGACGGAACCCTCCATTTCCAATTCGATCAGGCGATTCATTTCCACGGCGTATTCCATCGGGAGTTCCTTGACGAATGGCTCGAAGAAACCATTGACGATCAACATCCGGGCCTGGTCTTCGGTGAGTCCGCGGCTCTGCAGATAGAAGATCTGCTCCTCGGCGATCTTGCTGACGCGTGCCTCGTGCTCGATACGGACATCCTCGCCGGCGATTTCCATCGTCGGATAGGTATCAGAGCGGGAATTCTCGTCCAGAAGCAACGCATCACATTCGACCGAAACCTTGCAGTTCGTCGCGTTCGGGTAGACCTTGACGAGCCCGCGGTACGACGCGCGCCCGCCGCCCCGGGAAATCGATTTCGAAGTGATGCGCGACGTCGTGTTCGGCGCGGCATGGATGACCTTGGCGCCGGCATCCTGATGCTGGCCGTCGCCGGCGAATGCGACCGAGAGAATCTCGGCCTTGGCGCGCTCGCCCACCAGATAGACGCACGGGAACTTCGTCGTCAGTTTCGACCCCAGATTGGCATCGACCCACTCGACCGTGGCATCTGCGTACGCAACCGCGCGCTTGGTCACCAGATTGTAGACGTTGTTTGACCAGTTCTGAATCGTAGTGTAACGGATATACGCGCCCTCCATGGCGATCAGTTCCACCACCGCCGAGTGCAGCGAATCGCTGGAGTATGTCGGCGCCGTGCATCCTTCAATGTAATGGACGCGCGAACCCTTGTCGGCGATAATGAGCGTCCGCTCGAACTGTCCCATGTTCCTGGCATTGATGCGGAAATACGCCTGGAGCGGGATCTTCACGTTGACGCCCGGCGGCACATAGATGAACGAGCCGCCTGACCAGGCCGCGGTGTTCAACGCCGCGAATTTGTTGTCCGCATACGGGATGACCGTGCCAAAGTATTTCCTCACGATGTCCTCGTGCTCGCGCAACCCGCTGTCCATGTCGAGGAACATGATGCCCTGCTTTGTCAGATCATCGTGCAGCGAGTGGTAAACCACTTCCGATTCGTATTGCGCCGAGACACCACCCAGGAATTTCTGTTCCGCTTCCGGTATGCCGAGGCGGTCGAAGGTCCGTTTGATTTTGTCGGGGACATCATCCCACGACTTTTCGGTACCTTTCGTCGATTTCACGAAGTAGCAAATGTTGTCGAAGTCGATGGCGTTCAGAAGCTCGGTGTCGCCCCACTGCGGCATTGGCTTGGCGAAGAAAGCGTCGAGCGCTTCGTGCCGGATCTGGCGCATCCACTCCGGCTCCTTCTTCAATTGAGAAATCATCTCCACGACGTCGTGGCGGATTCCCTTCGGTGCTTTGAGCAGGTATTCTTCGGGGTCGGAGAACCCGTAGCGGGCTTGATAGTCTTCCCGTACATGCAGTTCGGACCTTGGAGAGGGTGTGTGCGTGATCGATGTTTCCATGCTATGCCACCTCGACAGCCCCGCACGCGGGGTCTTCGGCTTGTTTGACTTCATTCTCGATCCACTCGTATCCCTTCTTTTCCAGGGCGTGCGCCAGTTCAGGGCCGCCCGAGCGGACGATGCGCCCGCCCATGAACACATGGACAAAGTTGGGCTTCACGAAATTGAGAATGCGCTGGTAGTGTGTTACCAGCAGAACGCCCACGTTCTCATTCATCACGGCGTTGATCCCTTTCGACACGACTTGCAGTGCATCGATGTCGAGTCCGGAATCTGTTTCGTCCAGAAGCGCGATCGAGGGCTTCAACACCGCCATCTGCAAGACTTCCAGCCGTTTCTTTTCACCGCCGGAGAATCCGTCGTTGACGTAACGCGTCGCGAAGGATGGATCGATCTCCAGACGCCCGAACTCGGCCAGCAGGGCCTTGCGGAATCCCTTCATCGCCGACTCGTCCGTGTTCCGTGCCTTCACCGCCGCGCGCAGGAAGTTCGCCACGGTGACGCCCGGTATGGCCAACGGATACTGAAACGCCAGAAACATCCCCCGCTGTGACCGCTCATGCGGCGCCATGCCGGTGACATCGTCGCCATTCACGTAAATGCGTCCGCTGGTAAGCGTGTAGCTCGGGTGCCCCATCAGCGCATTGACCAGTGTGCTTTTCCCCGAACCGTTGGGACCCATCAACGCGTGGATTTCGCCGCCGCGAATCGTCAGCGATACGCCCTTGACGATTTCTTTGTCTCCGATCGCCACGTGGACATCTTCGCAGCGGAATGGAACTCTGTTCTCTGTCATTGTCTTGCCTGTCTCCTCTTGTAGCACGGATGTCTCGCCCGTGAACCATGGGCAAAATGCCCAAGCGCATCATGACCCGACCGCGGGTAGCTCTACCGGCCCCGCGATGGACTGTCGTCCCAGCATCTGGTCGATGGTGGATCCCAAATGCTGTCGCAGCGAAAATGTGACCTGTCCTTCGTTCCCCAGTAAGTCGGCCAGACGGATACGGTGCAACACGCCGCCCACCAGTCCATCCAGCACGCCCCAGAGTGAGCGGACAGAGCAGGCGTTCGAATTCACGCAGATCAGCACTTCTCCCGCATGGCGTCCGCAAAAAGCCGTGTCATACATCCGTCCTCCCAGCGCTTCCATGATCTGCCCCAGCGTAATCTCCGACGGGGCCCCCCTCAGTGCATATCCCCCGAGCCGTCCCCGCACGCTCTGAACCAGTCCCGCCTCGCGCAGGATCATCATCAGTTTCCGGACATTGGCGGCGGACATTCCCTCCTGCTCGGCTATCTCATGGATGGTCAATGAGCCGCCATCCACACACCGTCCCAGACGGAGCATGCACCGTAGACCGTATTCATCGAGAGCGCTGACCTTCATGATCGACTCACACTCCGCACCTTCTCGCGGCACAATAGTATACGAAAAAGTAACCTATTTGCGGGTCTTTATTTGATGGCGCGTGTCAATTGCTGTAAGCCATTGTAATATAGTCACTTGTGTTTATGGAACTCCCAATTTTCACGTCGCGGGAGCATTTCGTCGATGAATCGATGGGATGCTTCGGTACTGGGCGGGGCGAGGACTCGAACAACCTGACAGCGGTCGAAGGGGCCTGTTGAAGAACCTCCTCTTATGCAGGAGGCCACTGTTCTGTTGTCTCAATTCATCAGGTTTTTTCGACACACCCCGCAGGGCCCGTGTGCAGAGCGAACTCGGCAATACCTTGCTTCGATGGTACTCAGAATCTACTTTTCAGTTCCCCAACCAAGTGTCTCTGAGCCCCAGACTCTCGCCAGCACAAGATGGTCACCCTGAGAGGTGCTCGGGCCAGCCAACCGGGATCTTCGATAATTCCCAGTGGAATCGGTGCACTTGCAAAGCAGACATGCGCGGGAGCCGCATGCGAATGGGGGGACACTCCGTTGCCTGGGAAGTTCTGGGTAAAATTCACCTGAAGGAAACAAACATGATGATTTAGATCGCGTATTTAACCGTATGGTTAAATGACTGAATGCAGAAACCGTATGTCAGCTGATTGTCTCAACACCACCTTCCGGGCTCTCGCCGATCCGACCCGGCGCGCAATCCTGGCGCACCTCGCCTCGGGAGAGGCCTCGGTAACAGAATTGGCCGAGCCCTTCAAGATCAGCCTTCCGGCCGTTTCCAAGCACCTGAAAGTGCTCGAACGGGCTGGTCTGATCGCGCGCGGCAGAGACGCTCAATGGCGGCCATCCCGGCTCGAGGCAAGTCCGCTCAAAGAGGTTGGCGATTGGGTGGCGCACTACCGCCGTTTCTGGGAAGAACGCCTTGATTGCCTGGATGAGTATTTGAGTCAGCTGAAGGAAAAGGAGAGGAAGCATGGTCGAAACAAGTAAGGAAGCCAACGTATCGTCGGCCGCGGAACTTGTCATCACGCGCATTCTCGATGCACCGTGCGCACTCGTATTCAAGGCGTGGACCGACCCTGAGCACCTGATGAACTGGTTTGCGCCGAAAGGCTGCGCGATGCCTTACTGCAAGATCGATCTGCGACCGGGTGGGGTCTTCCACTACTGCATGCGTATGACCGAAGGCCGCGACATCTGGGGTATCGGCATATTCCGCGAGATCGTCGTACCGGAGCGGATCGTCTACACCGATGCCTTTGCCGATGCCAACGGAAATCAGGTACCCCCGACCCACTACGGCTTGAGCTCAAGCCACCCGGCAGAAACGCTCGTGACGGTGACGTTCACTGAGTATGAGGGCAAGACAAAGCTCACCCTGCGGCACTCCATCCCCATCTCGGTTGAGGAGCGCGCAGGAACTGAGGAGGGCTGGACCCAAATGTTGGACCGTCTCGCCGAAATGCTGGCGGTCCGAAAAGGAGGCAGTTGATGAACAGAAACCGGGCAATACAAGTCAGCTATTTCCTGCTTCGCATCGTAGCGGGACTGTTGTTCTATCAAGTTGGCAGTATGAAGCTGCTCGGCTGGTTTGGCGGAATGCCGGGCAACCCCGGTTCGGCTGCGCCCTTGATGTCCCAGATAGGGATTGGCGGTGCGCTCGAATTCTTTGGCGGTATCGCGATCCTGCTCGGTCTTGCAACCCGCCCAGTCGCATTCATCCTGTCCGGCGAGATGGCAGTGGCGTATTGGCAGTTTCACGCCCCGAATGGCGCCTGGCCAATTCTTAACCACGGCGAGTCCGCCGTCCTGTTCTGTTTCATCTTCTTGTACATGGCCGCGCAAGGTGGCGGCGACTGGAGTCTGGACGCGGTGATCCGACGGAAACGCGCAGGTGCCGCAAGCGCGGGGTAAATGCGACGAGCGCCAGCCTCGGTTCCGTTGGCTCGGAGTGAGCAAGAACGAGCGGTGCTTTATGGGATGAGTCGCGGTTTGCGGAATGGGCGACAAGAGAGCGGCGAGGCCGGGATTCGTTCATCCCGAGGTCTCTTCGGGGGATTTATTCCGAGCGAAGTCGAGGGGGAACCCGCTGCAAGGGCCTCCTTCTTCTGCTTGGTCCAGCCCTTCAGTTGGAACTCCCGTTTACGGGCGCTGCTCTGATCGGGATGAATCTCCGAGTACAGCAACGCAACCGGACGGCGCTGGGCTGTGTACCTTGCCCCCCTGCCTTGGTTGTGTTTCTTTAGACGCGCGTCAATGTCATCGGTGATGCCTGTATAGATCGTACCATCTCGGCAGCGTACAAGATAGACGAACCACGATTTGTCTGCTTGGGGCACCCTCAACCCTTCGACTCGTTCCGCTTTTGGCGGGACTCACTCAGGGTAAGCGGAGAGGCCGGGATTTGAACCCGGGGACGAGTTTCCCCGTCAACTGCTTAGCAGGCAGCTGCCTTCAGCCGCTCGGCCACCTCTCCGGAATCCTATCGTCACGTGGGGTCTGTCCCCACCGCAACTCTCCAAGATACGAAGAACATGGCCTGTTCTCAACCCCAAACCCGGTCCGTCTCTGAACACGGAAGGGATATTATCCCGCCTACAGGCCAGGATTTGCTTCTTGACATCGATTTTCAGAACCTCTACAATTAAAAGTTTCGGGGCCTTCCGCCGGGAGAACGTCGGTTGGCGCCGAAGGGGTTGCGACCTGAGGATGACCAGCGTTTTCTGGGCAGGATGCATTGTAGGGCCAACACCTGTGGTACAGATTTCGTTAGGGAGTGATTCGGGACGGGTGTCGGGCCGAAGACCCTGGAAGGGCGAAATTGTAAACACGATTGTCATTTGCGATGGCTGACGAACTGAGTAAAGAATCGAATCCGGAATCCGGGATACCGCACGAGCTTGGGGCGACGACGCTCGGCCCGGCCGTGGTGAAGGCCGCGCCCAAATCCGTGGGCGCCCTTCCTGCCCGCCCCGGCGAAGTCCCCTCCCGGCCGCAGAAGAAGGACGACGGCCTTCGCCGCACCGCCCAGCCGGAAGGCGATCAGAACATCTGGCGCTATTCCCGGCGTGGATTCTTGGAAAAACTGGGCTGGGTGGGGATATTCTCCTTCCTCGGGGTCATGATGGTGGGCACGCTCCGTTACATGTTTCCCCGTGTCCTCTTCGAACCATCACCGATTTTCAAGGCCGGCTTCCCCGAGGCCTATCTGCCCAATACAGTCTCGACCAAGTGGATCAAAGACTACCGTGTGTGGATCATCCGTACGAACGATCGGATCTATGCGCTCCTCGGCATCTGCACCCACTTGGGCTGTACCCCCCGCTGGCTGGAGGCCGAAGACAAGTTTAAGTGTCCCTGCCATGGGTCGGGCTTCTACCGCAGCGGGGTTAACTTTGAAGGTCCCGCGCCTCGGGCGCTCGAGCGGTTGAAGGTGGCGCGCGCCGAGTCCGGCGAGATCATCGTCGATAAATCTGTAAAGTTCCTGTATGAGGATGGCGGTTGGGACAAGCCGCAGTCGTATCTCATGGTGTAATCGTTGGGTGCGTGGTACCGAATTATCTGGGAGTCTGAGACCCCATGTCGCTTGCGGACCTGAAGAGAACGATCACGAAATCACCGGTCTGGAAGTCGGTGTTCCGGCACGACTACAAGGACACCCCGCGCAACCGCTACCTCCAGATCCTGTCCAATGTCTTCCTGCATCTCCATCCGAGCAAGATTTCGCGTCATGCGGTCGAGGTGCGCTACACCTGGGGGATGGGCGGGATCTCGTTTTTCATCTTTCTGGTTCTGACCGTGACCGGCGTGGTCCTGATGTTCTACTACCGCCCCACCGACCAGTACGCCTACTACGACATGAAGTACCTTGCCAACGACGTGCCGTTCGGCATGTTCATCCGCAACATGCACCGCTGGGCGGCGCACGCGATGGTGATTACCGTCTGGCTGCACATGCTGCGAGTGTTCATGACCGGTTCGTACAAACCGCCGCGTGAATTCAACTGGGGTATCGGTGTGGTCCTTTTGGTCCTGACCCTGCTTCTGAGTTTCACTGGCTATCTGCTCCCGTGGGACCAACTCGCTATCTGGGCGGTGACTGTCGGCACGAACATGGCGCGGGCGACACCATTGCTGGGGCATGAAGGCCCGTTTGGGCCACAACTGGGGCTGCGCCCCGACAACGATGTTCGTTTCATGCTTCTGGGCGGGACGCAAGTCGGCCCCCCCGCATTGTTGCGATTCTATGTCCTCCACTGCGTGTTTCTGCCGGTGGTGGCAGGTGTTCTCATGATCGTGCACTTCTGGCGGATTCGCAAAGACGGGGGTATTTCCGGTCCGGTCGGGAAGGACTGACCAGACTTCACACGTTTGACACTGACCTGGTTCCCCATGCAGCAACTCTGGAAAATCGTCAGCAAGGGGGATAACATCCCCATCGTCATCATGCTCGTCTTGGTGGCATTCTACATCACGTGGGGATTCCGCGAGGCGCGGCGCAACGACAAGATCATCAAGAAGGAAGGATCCCTGCCGGCACCGGACAAGGTCCATGTCTGGCCCTATCTGGTCCGGATCGAGTTCCTCTCGGCCATTCTTGTCATGGCGGTATTTACCATCTGGTCGATTTTCATCAACGCCCCGCTGGAGGAACCGGCGAATCCCAACCGGACGCCGAATCCCTCGAAGGCGCCCTGGTATTTCCTCGGCTTACAGGAAATGCTGGTCTACTTCGATCCGTGGATTGCCGGTGTCGTCCTGCCGAGTCTGATCATCATCGGACTGATGATTATTCCCTACATCGACATCAACCCGAAGGGGAGTGGTTACTATTCATTCAAGGAACGCAAATTCGCCATTCTGACGTTTCTGTTTGGTTTCGTCGTTCTCTGGGTGTTGCTGATCTTTGTGGGGACATTTCTGCGCGGTCCCGGATGGTATTTCTTCTGGCCGTGGATGGCATGGGATCCGCACAAGGTCGTCGCCCTCACGAATGTCAATCTGCATGAGTTGTTTGGTATTCATTCGAAGTTGGTGGCATTCATCTTTGGCATGAGTATCGTCGGCGGGTATTTTGCCCTTGCCCCGGCCTACTATCTCTGGAAGAGGAAGACATCCCTGGCCTTGCAGAAGCTGGGGCTGGTCCGCTACGCCATCGTGTCGTTTCTGTTTCTGACCATGATGGGGCTGCCGATCAAGATGATTCTACGATGGACCCTGAACATTAAGTACATCTGGGTGACTCCCTGGTTCAACGTCTGAGTTCTCCCGCAACGCTATGGATTCCCCTGTCACTCAACCGGCCGGCCGTCTCGACATCCCGGTAGAAAAACGTCCCTACGGGGTCCTGTTTTTCGTGTTCTCGCTCATTCTGGCGCTGGGCACACTCTGGGTGGTGGCCGACGAGGTCATCGTTCGCCGACCCTGGAAAGAATACCAGCGGGAGTACAACCGCACCGAGTACCGGATGATGCAAGCGCGCCGTGACTCGCTCGTGACGGAATTGGAGCTCAAGGAAAAAGCATCAGGGGACACACAGTCACGGGATGCATTGAAAGCGCAAGTGGAGGACGCCGGCCATACTCTCGCACAGAACGCGGATTATCAGGCGAGTCGGGATGACCTCAAGCGCCGCGATTTCGATCTCTTCAAGATCAACCGCCGGTACCAATTCACCAAGAGCGTTTACGACGAAAAGTTTTACGAGTACACAGAGGCGAAGCACTCTGGCCACGATGTCGCCGAACTGGAGTCCGTGACCAATCGCCTGAAGGGCGAAATGGATTCGCTGCTCCCGATCATCAGAACCATGGCGGCAGGACGCGACTCGGTTCAGCATCGCATCGATGAATGGGAGCGGCCGCTTGATTCTCTCGCCGGCGCTCTGCAGGGGAAGACGCAAGAGATCACCCAACTGGCCGAACGGATGGAGGCGATCAAGGCGCGCCCGTTGAAGATCAAGCAGATCGTCCTGCCCGATTACGAACCCAATGAGTTTCGCAACCCGATCATCCGCGTGGAACGCTGCCAGACCTGCCATCTGGGGATCGACAGATCCGAGATGGCCGATGCGCCGCAACCATTCACGACGCATCCCAAGCGTGAGGTCTATTTCAAGGCCCATCCGCCCGAGAAATTCGGCTGCACACCCTGTCATGACGGACAGGGCCCGGCATTGACCGTGGAGAGCGCGCATCGCCCCAGGGAATCCTGGGATCATCCCATGCTGGCCTCCACGATGCTGGAATCGGGTTGCCAGAAATGCCATCCCAACCGTGCATGGCTCAGTAATGCGGAAGATCTGATGAAAGCGCAGAAAAAACTGCGCCGGATGGGATGCTTTGGCTGTCACGACATCGAAGGGTACAACCAACTGGCCAAGGTCGCGCCGCCGCTGGATCGTGTCACGACCAAGGTGAGCACGAGTTGGATCTACGACTGGATTAAGAACCCGCGTGCATTCCGTCCCGACACGCGGATGCCGAATTTCCGCCTTCCGGATTCGGAAGCCGTGTCGATTGTTTCGTATCTGGAATCTGTTTCGAAGGACAAGCCCTCGGAGAACTGGCCTACGACCAGTCTCACGGGTGATCCTATCCGGGGCCGCGATCTCACCAAGAGTGTCGGCTGTCTGGGCTGCCATCGTATCGACGCTCTGGCGGGCGAGGCCATCGATCCCGGCAGGGCCGCCACGATCGATCATGGTCCGAATCTGTCACGTATCGGCAACAAGGTCAGCGCGTCATGGCTCTTTGGGTGGTTGAAAAACCCTCGCGGATACAATTCCACAACCCGCATGCCGTCCCTGCGTCTCACCGATCAGGAAGCAGCGGACATGGCATCGTTTCTCGTCACACTGACCGACGCATCGTATCAACCCGTTCCCCGGCCTGCCGTCGCCCGCAGCCAGGATGATCTGGTCAAGCAGGGTGCGTACTGGATTCGTACCTACGGCTGTTTTGGCTGCCACTCGATTCCCGGCATGGAGAAGGAAGGAAAGGTATCGGTCGAGTTGACGACCTTTGGCGCCAAAGACGTGACCGAACTCTTCTTCGGCGATGCAACCGATATCCCCCAGACGTGGGAGGCGTGGACCAAGGGCAAATTGCAGTACTCCCGCCGTTATGAAACCAGGCAGGTCATTCAGCGTATGCCAGACTTTGCGATGAACGATGAAGACGCTGCGCTGTTCGCCATGCTGTTGAAATCCTTCGACGGGCGGAAAGTGTACGAGGAATACCGCGAACCGGTGACGGAGAAAAGTCAGCGGCAGGAGGCCGGCCGGCTCATCGCTGAGCATTACAATTGCACCGGCTGTCATGAATTGGAGGGTCGCGGCGGCGACATCCGTGCGTACATCGAGGACCGCGGCTATCAGCCGCCTGTGCTCAATGGCGAAGGAGCCAAAGTGCAATCCGATTGGCTCTTCCGGTTCCTCCAACAACCGGAGCCCATCCGTCCGTGGCTCAAGGTTCGGATGCCGACATTCAGTCTGACGGGGCCGGAAATCACGACGATCAGTCAATACTTTATGGAGAACAACAACGTCGATGCGCCCTTCCTCTTCATCAAGACCGATGATCTGGATCCCCTCTCGGTGAAGCTTGGCGATAAGGCCTTCCAGGCGAATCAATGTCTTTCATGTCATGTTCTTACTGAAGAGGCCCTGGCCAAGAAGGGGGCCTCGAATCTGGCACCCAACCTGGCGATGGCCCACCGCCGCCTCCGTCCCGACTGGATCGTCAACTGGCTGACCGATCCGCAACGCCTCCAGCCGGGCACCAACATGCCGTCCTATTTCTACTCCGAGGGGCAGCGTCTCTATGACGACGCCGATGTGCAGATTCGCGCCCTGCGCGATTACCTGCTGACTCTGGGGAACACAGCAGCGCCGGTGGCGAAGAAATAGCGAACGTGGCGGAGTAGATCCCGCCCTCAGCATTTCCGTTTTCTGATCATCGCCAGAGCGATGTGTCCCGATCAGTTCTGCGCGTGAGGCAGTTGCATTGAATCGGCGACCAGTCGGTCTTGGTTCATGATCGGGACCACCGGCACAGAATCTACCCCGCCGCACGTCGCCAAGTCCGCTCCGAAGCCAGCCTGAATCAAGTAGATACCGTGCTGCGACTGCCAGAGCGGCATAACGGGATCGGATTTATACTGATCCCAGAGTATCTGGGCAGTACGGGCTCCATCATTGGCCAATTCCAATTCAGGATCCAGTTCCCAGAGGCGGGCGATGATCGCGCCGGCGCCAACCGTATCCTCCAGCGAAAATCCGTCTTCCTTGCCCGCACAGGCGATGATCGTCGGCCGATCAAGCCGTACGATCGTGTGAGCGACCGCTGTCTGGTTCACAAGTCCTCCGACCAGTACGGTTGCGGTGGAAGGCGCCGAAGTCAGTGCTACCGAGCCGTTTGTTGAGGCGTAGATCAGGCTTCGGCCGGCGACCACGTCGGCAGTATACTCCGTCGGCGAGTTTCCCAGATCAAAGCCCTCCAGTTTCCGCCCGCCACGTTCTCCGCACAGCAGGGGAGAGGTCAGTTCGCTGCTGTTTTTCAGGGCACGTGCCGCCTGTATATCGCCGACGGGAATTACGTCCTTTGCACCGTGAGCAAGGGCGGTACAGATGACCGCGGATGCACGGAGCACATCCACGACCACAAAGGTCAACTCCGAATCCCCGAACAACGAAAGCTCGCGGGACAACGTGCCGGGAACAAGATTGACCGTCAGATGCACGTGATTACTTGTGGCTGGTGTTCTTGACGAACGGTGTCTTAACGATCGTGGCGGCGACGCGATGGCCACGAATCATGATATCGATGCCCTGGCCGGGTTTGGCGAAGCGCGCGGCGACATAGCCCATGCCGATTCCTTGATCGAGGCTCGGTGAGTGGGAACCTGAGGTGACCGTACCTGCGAGATTACTATCCACATGAATGTCGCAATGAGAGCGCGGGATTGCCTTGTCATTCATTGTGAACCCGATCAGCTTGCGGGTCGGGCCCGTCTGCTTGATCGCGATGACATGTTCGTGACCGATGAACTGGACCGGCTTGCCCGGCTTGACCACCCACCCCAGGCCGGCTTCGATCGGGTTTGTCGTGTCATCGATGTCGTGGCCATATAGGGCAAACTTCATCTCCAGCCGCAGGGTGTCACGCGCGCCCAGCCCCACCGGGACGATGCCGAACTCAGCGCCGGCTTCCATGGCGGCGTCCCAGCATGCGGGGGCCAGCTCGTTGGGAAGGTACAGCTCGAATCCGTCTTCGCCTGTGTATCCGGTCCGCGAGAAAAGCACCTTGTGTCCCGCGACGCGCCCTTCGGCGGCATGGTAGTACTGGACCGCTGACAGATCGAAGTCAGCCAGTTTCGCCATCACGGCGACGGCCTTTGGCCCTTGGATCGCGAC
Source organism: Candidatus Zixiibacteriota bacterium (assembly GCA_036170655.1). Taxonomy (GTDB): domain Bacteria; phylum Zixibacteria; class MSB-5A5; order WJJR01; family WJJR01; genus JACRMA01. The sequence continues at coordinate 29,233 of JAVHPP010000049.1, forward strand.
CAGTGCGGTTTCATCGGAATGGTCTGTCAGCATGACACCGGCCGGGCAGTGTGACTTCAGCCAGTTGAAGTCCTTCTCGATGTTGGCGGCGTTGACGACCAGCAGGGCCCGATCGGGAAGGTGATAGATCAGCAAATCGTCGACGATCCCCCCGTCGTCATTCAACATCAACGTGTATTGTGCCTGATAAGTCTGCAGCGACGAAACGTCGTTCGTGGTCATTCGCTCAAGAAACTCCAGCGTCCCCGGCCCGGAGACTTCGAATTCACCCATGTGTGAGAGATCGAAGATGCCCGCCCCAGTTCGCACCGCGCGATGTTCCGCCATGATGCTGGAATACTGGATCGGCATGCGGTATCCCGCAAAAGGCGCCATGCGTGCGCCCAACGCTTCGTGATGCGTGGTCAGGGGGGTTGTCTTAATGTCTGTCTGTGTGGTTTCCATACCCGGTTGTGGCTCCTGGAGACTGATAATCGCCGGTCATGCAGCGTGGTTGCGTGTGTAGTTCAAAAGGCCGCCTTCGATCAGAATTGCTCTACTGGCCGAAGACAGCTCGCATTTCAGCGAGATGACGAGCCCTTTCGTATTGTTCCGTGCCTTCAGGTTGTTCCCGGCCTTGAGGTCATCGAGAATGTCGTCAATCTCGAGGACATCGCCTTGATTGATCTGCTCGTAATCAGCGGGATCGGCGAAGGTCAGTGGTGGAATACCGAAATTGATCAGGTTTGCGTAATGGATGCGGGCAAATGTCTTGGCGATGACAGCGCGCACGCCCAGAAACATCGGCGCCAGCGCCGCATGCTCGCGCGATGATCCCTGCCCATAATTCTCGCCGCCGACGATGATCCCGACGCCTTTCTCCTTTGCGCGTTTCGCGAACGTCGGGTCAATCCGTTCGAAGACATACTCGGAGATCGCGGGGATGTTCGAGCGTAGCGGCAGCACTTTGGCGCCCGCGGGCATGATATGATCAGTTGTGATGTTGTCGCCGACTTTCAGAAGCACCTCGCCCTTGATGCAGCCGGGCAGGGGATTCTGAATTGGCAGCGGTTTGATGTTCGGCCCGCGCTGGATTTCGACGTTGTGTCCATCCGGCAAGGCCTTGATAATCATGGCATCGTCGATCGGGATCTCCTCGGGCAGCGTGATCTTGGGTTCCGGCCCCAGATCGCGCGGATCGGTGACGACACCGGTGAGCGCGCAGGCGGCGCACACCTGTGGCGAGGCAAGGTACACCCGCGCATCGCGGGTCCCGGAACGCCCCTCAAAGTTCCGGTTGAAGCTGCGAATGGACACTCCGCCCGAAGGCGGCGCCTGTCCCATCCCGATGCACGGACCACACGCGGATTCGATAATGCGCGCGCCCGCGACGATCATGTCGCTCAGCGCTCCCAACTGCGCGACCATCGCGAGCACCTGCTTGGAACCCGGTGTGACGGTCATACTCACATTAGGGTGAATATGCTTGCCCTTGAGGATCGCCGCTGTCACCATCAGGTCATATAATGAGGAGTTTGTACACGATCCCACACACACTTGGTCCACTTTCAGTCCCGCGATTTTCCTGACTGAGACCACGCTGTCCGGCGAGTGCGGCTGCGCGATCATCGGTTCCAGCGTCGACAGATCGATAGCGATTTCCTCGTCGTACTTCGCGTCGGGGTCAGCAGAGAGCGCCGTCCACTCGGATGCGCGCTGTTGCATGGCCATGTACCGGCGGGTGTTATCATCGGAGGGGAAAATGGATGTCGTGGCGCCAAGTTCCGCTCCCATATTGGTGATCGTGGCGCGTTCAGGCACGCTCAGCGTCCCGACTCCTTTTCCTGAGTACTCGAGTACCTTGCCGACGCCACCCTTGACCGTCAGCTGACGCAGAATCTCCAGAATCACATCCTTGGCGGCGACCCACGCGCCCAGCTTTCCCTTCAGAGTCACGCGGATCACCTTGGGCATGACGAGATGGAAGGGCCCGCCGCCCATCGCTACGGCGACGTCCAGCCCGCCGGCGCCGATGGCCAGCATGCCCAATCCTCCATTGGTCGGCGTATGCGAGTCCGAGCCCAGAAGTGTTTTCCCCGGAACACCGAAACGCTCGAGATGGACCTGATGACAGATGCCGTTACCCGGACGCGAGAAATCAATGCCAAACCGCGCGGCAACCGACTGGAGATAGCGGTGGTCGTCGGCGTTCTCGAATCCCGCCTGGAGCATATTATGGTCCACGTATGACACGGACCGCTCGGTCTTCACACGATCGATGCCGAGCGCTTCAAATTGCAGATAGGCCATAGTGCCAGTGGCGTCCTGTGTCAACGTCTGATCAATGCGGATGGCGATCGGTTGCCCCGGCTCCGCTTTTCCTTCGACCAGATGCGATCCGATAATCTTCTGAACGATGTTCTGACCCATCCAAACCTCCATCGCGCGGGCGATACTGCATACAATAAGGGGCGTTTACCAGCGCAGCAAAGGAATTCGGCTCGCCCGTCCAGAGTGTTTGTCAATTCTCCTGGTTGGAGGCCGCCGCGACGGTTCTCTGTGGCCGGGGCCGGAGTGCATTTGGATGTGGTTTGTGATTGAGTTCGTTGCGGAGGAATTGCCCGGTGTAGGATTGTGGATTGTGTGCCACGTCTTCCGGTGTGCCGGCAGCGACAACGGTGCCTCCGCCTTCGCCGCCCTCAGGGCCGAGGTCGATGATCCAGTCCGCTGTCTTGATGACATCGAGGTTGTGTTCGATAACCACGACCGTGTTGCCGCGATCCACGAGTTTGTTCAAAACGCCCAGCAACATCTTAATGTCTTCAAAATGCAGACCAGTTGTCGGTTCATCGAGGATATAGAATGTCCGGCCCGTGGCCGCTTTCGAGAGCTCTGTGGAAAGCTTCACCCGCTGCGCTTCCCCGCCGGACAGGGTTGTTGCCTGCTGACCGAGATGGATGTATCCCAGACCGACATCCGAAAGGGTCAAAAGTTTCTTATTGATGCGCGGAAAATTGACGAAAAACTCCAGGGCCTCGTCCACGGTCATGTCGAGGACATCCGCGATGCTCTTGCCCTTGAACGTGACTTCGAGTGTCTCACGGTTGTAGCGCTGCCCCTTGCAGACTTCGCAGGGGACGTACACATCCGGCAGGAAGTGCATCTCGATCTTGATGATCCCGTCGCCTTCACAGGCCTCGCAGCGTCCGCCTTTGACGTTGAATGAAAACCGTCCCGGTGCATACCCGCGAATCCGTGCTTCTGGGAGTTGCGCAAATAGGTCTCGGATAAATGTGAAGACCCCGGTGTACGTCGCTGGATTGGAACGGGGTGTGCGTCCGATCGGCGATTGATCGATGTCGATGACTTTGTCAATAGCCCCCAGTCCATCGATGCTGCGGTAGGGCAACGCGGCGCCCTTCGCGCCGTAGAATCGCCCGGCCAGCACACGGTACAGAGTCTCATTGACCAATGTCGATTTCCCTGAGCCGGAGACGCCGGTGACACAGGTGAAGATTCCCAGCGGAAACTCCACCGAAATGCTCTTCAGATTGTTGCCCGTGGCCCCTGACAGACGCAGCCGTTGTCCGTTGCCGTGGCGCCGCTTCTGTGGGACCGGAATCGTACGCCGCCCCGACAGATACTGGCCCGTCAGTGACGCCGCCGATCGCCGAATTGCCGACGGCGGACCGACGGCCACGACAGTGCCCCCCTGTTTGCCCGCCCCCGGACCCAGATCGATCACGTAATCCGCGGACTCGATGGTTTCCCGGTCGTGTTCGACAACCAGGACCGTGTTCCCCAAGTCGCGCAGGCCGAAGAGTGTGTTCAACAGCCGGCGATTGTCGCGCTGGTGCAGCCCGATGGAGGGCTCATCGAGGATGTACAACACGCCCACCAGCCGCGATCCAATTTGCGACGCCAGACGGATACGTTGCGCCTCACCACCGGACAGTGTCTGAGCCGAACGGTCCAGGGTGAGGTAGTCCAGCCCGACGTTCACAAGGAATCCGAGACGCTGGTTGATTTCCTTGAGGATCTGGCGGGCGATGTGACGTTCACGTGCGCCAAGCTTCAGTGCGGAAAAGAAGCGCAATGTCTCCTTAATGGGTAATCCCACGACATCCCGGATCGACTTGCCGTTGACGTGCACCGCCAGCGCTTCCGGTTTCAGACGTGCTCCCTTGCAGACGGGGCAGGAAATGAAACGCATGAATTGCTCGATCCACTGCCGGACCGAGTTCGACTTCGTCTGACGATACCGCCGTTCGAGATTGGGGATGACTCCCTCAAACTTGCCGGTGAACTCTCCCTTGCCCTTCCCATCATGATCTTCGTAACGGTAGGTGAATTCCTTGTGTCCCGACCCGTACAAGATCACCTGCTGCGCTTCCTTGGAGAGGTCGCAAAAGCGTGTCCGGAAATTGAAACTGAAGTGCGTGGCCACCCCCCGCAGCAAGAAGCGGTACCAATTGGCCGGGTCTTCTCCCCACGGTTCGATCGCGCCCTCGAAGATCGACCGTGTTGGATCGGGAACAATCAGATTGGGGTCAATCTCCATCTTGTTCCCCAACCCGCCGCAGGTCGGGCACGCGCCAAACGGCGAGTTGAACGAGAACAGACGCGGCGCCGGTTCCTCGAATGACAGACCGCATTCCGGGCAGGCTGATGTCTCCGAAAAGACATGTTCCTCCCTGCCATCAATCGCGACACGTGCCGCACCGCCGGCAAGTCGTAACGCCGTCTCGAGTGAGTCAGCCAGACGGGACTTGATGGCCGGTCCGGCTACGAGACGATCGACCACGGCTTCGATTGTGTGCTTGGTTTTTTTGTTCAGGGGAGTGACCTCATCGACATCGACGATGGCGCCGTCCACGCGCACGCGGACAAGTCCCTTCTTCTTTACCTGTTCGAAGATGTCACGATGTTCGCCTTTGCGGCCTTCGACCAGTGGCGCCAAGACGACAAAGCGTGTCCGGGGGGGGAGTTCCATCAAATGGTCTACCATCTGGGAAACCGTCTGACGATGGATTGGCTTCCCGCAACGATAACAATGTGGTGTCCCGACGCGGGCGAAGAGCAAGCGCAGGTAGTCATAGATCTCGGTGACCGTCCCAACCGTCGATCGTGGGTTCTTTGCCGATGTCCTCTGCTCGATTGAAATGGCCGGAGAGAGACCGTCAATGAAATCGACATCCGGTTTCTCCATCAAACCGAGAAATTGGCGAGCGTATGCCGACAGCGATTCGACATACCGGCGCTGCCCCTCGGCGTAGATTGTATCGAATGCTAGCGAGGACTTCCCTGAACCGGATAACCCCGTGATTACCACCAGCTTGTCGCGCGGGATTTTGAGGTCAATCGAGCGCAGGTTGTGCTCTCGTGCCCCCTTGATCTGGATGAATCCTGCCATCTCGCCACCGCGCCGGTAAAAGTTCGGACCAAATATATCAATGTAACAATTCTCGGCTCTCTTGGCAATCATTTGGGGATTTTTGTCACATACATTTGCGGACTTTAGGGAATACTCCCAGCCGTCATCGGTAGTAATTCCGGTGTTGGGAATGGACGCAGGGAGGGGACGCGATGGCCGGTGAGAAGATCTCTGCTGGATTGCCTGCTGAAAACGCAATGATCGGGCACCCTTGGGATCGAGTTCCGAGCGAGGGGAAACGCCGCGCCAGAACTCTGATTCTGGTCTGCATTACGCGTTGCACTGATCGGAACGGGAAAAAGCGTTTGACCCACCGCCAGCCTGCTGCTTAATTGCAGGTCGCTTTTTCAGGCCCAGGAGGGCCATCCAGTCAAGTTGAGGTGAGACACGGAATGACGATAACAGGGAGAATACCTTTGGAACTGACCAAGCGAACAAAGTCGAGAAGGGCCAAAGTCTTTATTGCGGCATTGGCGATTGTTGCATCGGTCCCACACCTATCGGACGCAGCCGGATTCGCCACAGCCGGGGCCGGTATCAAGGCCCGTTCGATGGGGGGCGCCTTCATCGGTCTGGCCAATGACTGGAGCGCGGCTGCCTACAATCCGGCCGGCTTGGCATTCCTCAAATCGAGCGAACTCAATGTCACGGTTGGGACCTACACCCCGCGACTCGACTACATCCCCGATGTTGCTCCCAAGGGCAATGACATTGGCTTCAAGGATGGAGAAACGCGCTATCCCATCCACGATGTCTGGGCAATCCCGAGCTTCGCCGGGATCGCGGTCCCCGGCGGCGGCAAAGGCCTGGTTTTCGGCGGCGCCATCTATTTTCCGCAAGATATGAACTACGCGTGGGATCTATACCGCGCACCATTTGGATACAACACCGATTATCAGTTTGCCCGCCAGAATTTCCGTACTGATCTTGACGTGCTGGATATTCATCCGACGGTCGCGAAAACTCTTGGATCAAATCTCTCGGTTGGAGCTGGTCTGTCGATCACACGGGGCGACTTGGTGTTTCGCAAAATCCTCTTCTTCGATAGTCCTCTGATCGGAGTCAAGGACGATAAGGGGCTCCCCTACGACGCGGAACCATACCATAAGTTCATGGGCGACTTCAGATTGCACGCCAACGGCTATTCTCTCGGCGCCAATGCCGGTGTTCTCTGGCATCCCGCCGACAACTTGTCGTTCGGCGCCAGTGTCCAGACTCCGATCACCATCTCCCTCGATGGGAATTCGGGACTGGACATGGCTTGGCCGACCAACCCGACGTTGGCAAACCCTGTCCAAGAGGTGCAGGTCAACGGGGACACAATTACGCCGGCCATGTTTTTCTCCGGAAACAACACAGTTGGAGTCTCGCTGCCGTCCCATTTTGAAGCTCCCGTGAGGATGGATCTCAAACTCCCCGGCCAGTTGGGCGTCGGAGTCGGATGGACTGCTGTTCCGCGGCTGACATTGGCGTTCGATGCGGTTGTGACCTTCTGGTCGGCTGTTGACCAATGGAACATTGCCCTCAAAAACGGTGGGATCGATAACCAGATTGACAGTCTGAATAACGTGCAGGTCCTGTTTGGCTGGAAGAACTCGGTCCGCGTTTCGGGTGGTGTCGAATACGGCGCGAGGGAGAACCTCCTTCTGCGGGGGGGGCTCTATTATGAGGGAGGCGTCGCTCCCGATTCCACCCTCGGCCCCAACTTCCCTGACATCGGCGGTAAACTTGCGGTGACCGGCGGTGTGGCCTATACCCTGAACGGACACTTGGAATTGTCTGCCGCGCAGGAAATCGGTTTCTATTCAAAGAAGAGCATCAGTAATACGGTCAGGGGAGTGGGGGAGACGGTTTACCCGGGGGAATACAAACTCTCTCGGTATGAGACACTTGTCGCGATGACCTACCGGTTCTAACATCTTGAGGCGAAAATGATAATCTCCCGTAAATCGACAACGTTTGTTCAGGTTTTGATTAGCGTCATTGCCGTTCTGGTGGCGGGGTGCACCCAGCGGCAGAACCCCGCCGATTCGCCGGTGTCCAGCGTTGGCGGGAATAGTTTTCAGGTGATGCACTTTCCCGCGCTGGAGCATAATCCGCTTGGCGATTCGCCGGCACGCATTGTCTCTGTTGCTTTTGCTTCAGATACCACTCTGGCGGTGCCGCAGCCTCCGTTTCCCGTGCTCTACCTCCTGCATGATTTCGGCGGCGACGTCACGTACTTCGAGCGCTACAATCTGCAGGGGATTCTCAATGAGATGTACCGCAACGGAGAGATCGGACGTATGCTCGTCGTTACGGTCGATGCGTCCAATGCCTTCAATGGGTCTTATTACAGGAATTCGACATCGTCCGGCAACTACGAGGACTTGTTGCAGCAAGTGATCAACCTCGTGGAACAGAATTACCGTGTCTATACTCAGGCCGGTCCCAAAGCACGTGCCATCTCGGGCCACGGGATGGGGGGGTATGGGGCCTTGCGGTTTGCCATGGATCACCCCGGTTTGTTCGGTTCTGTGTCGTCAATGTCCGGTCCCGTTTCCTTGTTTGGCGCTGATGGCAATACGGGTGTGCTGACTTGGGCTCCGAAGATTCTTGCCGAGAACAGTGTTACAGCGGGGAATGCCGCTTCCTTCAAAGACATCTATCCCGCTGTAGGGAAGCCCTTCACCAACAATATGATCGCCATGGCCTCGGCTTTTTCGCCCCGTAATCTTGAACGGATTGTGAGCGTCGATTCAATTGCTGGTTGTCTGTACTGTCCCGGTACGTTTTGTCCTGACTCTACATTTTTAGTTCTGTGTAAGCCGTGTACTGTCTTTGAAACTATTCCCGAGGGATCCACGACGATTGCGTTTCCCCCGGGCATCACCGAGGCATGGGTCTGCTTTGATAAAATCCCCAAGAAGCCGGCGTTGCTTGGCGTTGATCTCCCGTTTGATGCGAATGCCGGGCGGTTCGATTCGGTGTCGAGTCAATGGCTGGAAAGTGACATCAAAACATCCTTTGTGGGAACTCCTCATGCACTCGACGATGTCGATGTTTATTTTGACTGTGGTGTCGACGATGAGTGGGGCTACCTTGAGCAGAATGACGCCCTCGATCAGGCGATGAAAGACGCCGGCAAGGCGCACATCTACGAGAAGTACACGGGGTTCGAGGGAGTGCCTGCTGGTCACACGCAGTTGATTCTTGAGCGGCTGAGAAAGGTGATCAAGTTTCACTCCGATCGCCTTCTTCGGGCTCCCGGTCCCGATTCGCATTGACGCCTCACCCCAATATGTCAGTTATAAGGCGCTCTGCCTCAGCAGAGCGCCTTTTTGATTCTCATACAGACGGAGTTGGATTCAACGACGGGAGTCGGTTGTGTCCAGTGGCGCACCCAGAATGAAACGGGCCAGGAACTCTCCCGCAAACGCGTGGCCTGCGGCGTTGAAATGTTCGTTATCACGGCGCGAATCTTCGAAGAACGCGGGATGCGCATCAAATGCGTTTGCCAGTTCCACGTACTCGGCGCCGTTCTGAATGGCCCCATACCGTGCCATCCGCCGGTACATCTGGTGGTAGTGGAACACGCCGGAGGTGTCGCTCTTACCCGGCGGGGGCCACGAGATCGGTGACGTGACAATAACCGGCCTGGCATGAACGTCTTCCGCGGTGCGGATGAGCTTCTCCATGTTGCTCACGAATTCTGTCAATCCAACCCGCCACACCTTGCGATCCACCGGGACGGCGGCGCTGTCGGGTGCGAAAAAGGACAGCCATCCCCACCGGGCCCAGCGCACCGCGGCCGAGTGCATCAGCACATCCTCCAGCCCGATCAACCAGGCCGGAGGCATTTTGCGGTCACCATCCGCCATCCCGTCCGCGACGGGCTGATGATCCCCCCACGAAAAATTGTACAATACAATGTCTGGTTTCCAGCGTGGCAGCCATCGCCGTGCGAGAATCACGGCCTGATATGTCGAGTAATCGGGCATGCCCGCGTTGATGACGTCCCACCGGCGATGCTGTGGATCGAGGCGGTTCAACTCAATCTCCAATTGAGGCGGATACGACGCACTATCAGAGACACCCCACCCGAATGTCGTCCCGTCCCCGACGCACACGACACGCTGCACGCCAGCGGGCTTGCTGCTATTGATGCTGGCTCCACGGAAGCCATCGGAATTGATCGTGTATGTTCCCGGGGCGAGGAAGTCGTCTCGTATGATCCGGTTCGGACGAAAGCGCCAGAACAATTCCGGGTCCTTGACAAAGTGGTCCGGGTGACTCCATTCGCGTGCCTCGACAAACGACGGGTCATGTGGCCAAGGTGGCAACGCGACGAGCCGGGCGACCAGTTCGATTGCCAGCAAAGCTACCGCAACCACTACGGCTGCCATTCCCGGCGACTTCATCCTGTCTTCGCGTTGAATCAATTCGTCCATCCTTGATCGCGCACTCCCCTACCGAAGCGCTTTGGCCGATAGCTTGTTCTTCAGTGCGGGGTGAACAAACACGCCATTTTTGCGGATTAGCTTGCCGTCCAAATAAATTTCTCCGCCGCCGTACTCTGGCGTTTGAATCAAGACGAGATCCCAATGAATGGCGGATTTGTTACCGTTCGGCGCCTCGTCGTAGCAATTCCCCGGCGTCAGATGGATTGACCCAAAGATCTTCTCGTCAAACAGGATGTCTTTCATTGGCTTGTGAATGTTGGGATTGAGACCGAAAGAGAACTCCCCCACGTAGCGCGCTCCGGCATCGGTATCGAAAATCTTGTTCAACGCAGTATTGTCGCCAGCACATTCCGCGTGAACGATCTTTCCATTCTTAAAGGTCAGGTGAACTTTCTCATAGACCATGGACTCGTAGAGCGAAGGGGCATTGTATGTGATTTCACCGTTGATGGAAGTCTTTACCGGAGCGGTGTAGACTTCACCGTCCGGGATGTTGCGTCTCCCGTCACACTTCACCGGGGTGATGCCCTTGATCGAGAATTCGAGATTGGTACCGGGTCCGACGATGTGCACACGGTCGGTCTGTTTCATCAAATCGACCAGCGGATCCATGGCCCTCGACATCTTCTTGTAGTCAACATTGCAGACGGAGAAATAGAAGTCTTCAAATGACTCGCGCGATGTCTCCGCCAGTTGCGACATGGCAAAGTTGGGGTAACGCAGAACCACCCATCGCGTCCGCTTGACACGTTGCCCCAAGTGCACGGGCTTGTAGTAATACTTCTGGTACCATTGGCGACGCTCCGCCGGAAGATCGGCCATCGTGAACGCGTTGTTGGACCCACGCACCGCGATGTAACATGTCATGTCCTTCATCATTCGGAGGTGCATCTGGCCAAATGCCTTCAACTGATCCTCCGACGCATTCAGCACCCACCGGCGTTCGACCTCCTCCTCATTGTGGTACCAGAACGGCAGCCCACCAGCCCTGGCGACTTCTGTGACGATCTCCCGCGTCAGTTCCAGCGAGTCATTCCCCTTTGATTCCACCAGAATCTTCTCACCGGGCTTGACCTTGCACGAGTAGTTGACCAGCGTGTCAGCCAATTGGCACAAACGTGGGTCCTTCATCCATCCTCCTCAGTCGGCGACAACACGCGGCTGCCGCTTACATGTGCACACTTCACCCGACCCGGTTGGCTTCCGCCTCCGGTCCGTAACAGGCAACCAATATACGATGGTTGCTGCGCCTCGTACATAGGAGAGAGGTGCGCAAGCAGTCAGACTGTCAGAGTTTCCTGCAAGATGCGCCGGTAATCTTGGCGTGGTCGGAATGACGTCTCACCCATGCCGATTCGCGTAGACGACGTTCTTCGCGTCGCGACGCGGCCCGCGTCTACGCGTGGCTGATCGGCCAATTCATTGTGTTGGGGATATCGAGTGATCAGAGGGCGTTCGTGAGAGTTTGGTTCCGCCGGGCTTCGTCCAGCCGCCGGTACCCTTCGAGAAGGAGAGCGGGAGTCGCGGAGACGACATTGCGGATGGGAACACTGTCCCCCGGGTGAACCTCGAACTCTCCGTCACTCCATCCGACGAGGTGGAAGAACGCCTCATCCCCGGTCAATCCCCCCGCGGACACATGGACAATCTGTCCCTGACGGAACCAAAGGGAGGCGCGGTGGCCGGGACGTGTGAAGATCACATGGACGGTCTTCTGAGCGGATGAGAGAACTTGCACAAGGTCGCCCAGCCCCAAATCGGTGAGATGCCCGGTGACCGAGGGCGATCCCGGGGCCTTCGATGCGGCCAGTGGCGATGATGCCGCTTTCGGCTGGCCAGAGCATGCTTGGTCAATGACGAGTGTCTGCCGGATCCGTTCGACGATCCGATCGATGCCATCGCTGGTCAGCCCGATCTCCACCACCCCGTTCTTCGCCAGTTCCAGAGTACGTTTCCCGCAACCTGCTTCGACGACCAAGAATACACGTGACGAGGAAGATGAAACGGCGCCGAGAATGTCGGTCAACTCCTCGTAAGACGGGCCAGTGCCTTCGGCAATATGCACGCAGACCAGATCAGGCGCCCTCCGCCGGACCAGAGCCAGCCCTTCCGTGACCGTGGCTGGATTGACCACCCGGTAAGAGGCTTCGCGCAGACGCTCGATCAGTGTCGCAGAGAGTAGGCTGGAACCAATGACCATGACCTCGGCGGGAGGCTCGCCCAACCGCCGCCGCAACTGCCAAGCGCGCAGGATGGAAAATGCGGTGGCGGCAACCTGAGCATCCAATTTCCATTCAGGCGATGCAACGACACGTTCCTGCCATACATCGATCGCTTCATCACGGGATGGTTCCGGCGCAAACTCGGCAATGGCCAGACACACACGCAGGATGCCGGCTGGCACCGAGAGTGGCGCTGCATCGTACCGGCGGATCGCTTCGTGCAACAGCCCGGTGACATCCCAGGGGAGATCAATATCACCCAGGATCGGAAGCGATGCTTCCACGGCCTGATGCACAGGGAGCCGTTTCATGCCTCCGGTTTGGCAGCAGCTGCAAGACGCCATCATGGCGGCCAAACGCATTGTCTGAACGGCATTCTCCTCCAAACCGAAACGAGCGGCAATTTCGCTGGCCAGTCTGGCGGTCCAGGCTGATCCTCCCAGTTTTTGCCTGGATTTCTCCTCGAAGACAGTCACCGCCCATTCCAGCAGTCTTGTCATCGCTTCGACAGCTTGTGTCGACGCGTCATGCGCAAACGGCGAAACTGGGACAGCTCCGCCGGTTGGCAAAGCCGCCAAGGGCACGCGCACTCTGGCCAAGGCGGTGTGGATGCAGATCTCAACGGCAACGTACGGGATGACGCGGGCCGGATGAATAGCCTGAATGACTGCGCGCAGCGTTTGATGGTCTCTCGGGTCGGCGAAAGCAACTCGTAGACTCGACGTTGGTTCGTCATAGGAAACGGGGATGCAATGGTGCCGCTCAGCTAAGTCGAGAGGCAGATGGCCGAACAGCGACGGGTCGATGTCCAGTTCCCCGACACAAAAACCCGGTACGCCAAACTGCTCCGAGAGCGCGTCAACCAATTCCGCTTCGCTGATGTCGCCCGAACGGAGCAGGTGCTCGCCCAGTTTTCCGCCGACAAGTTTCTGCTGATTCAGCGCCCGCCGGATATTGGCGTCCGTGACGAGACCTTTCGTCTGCAGGATCTGATCGAGACGTTTGCCTGTTCCCATGACTCAATACCCGATCCGATTCGAACTTCCGTCCCAGGTCAGCCTGACACGGGAAGTGCTTCTCATGTCGTGGTATCGGCAGTTCACTGCTCGTTCCCTATCACCCCCGTGGACTTGCAGTTCCCAAGCGCTGACGCCTATCGGCCTCCGTCTGCAATTGACCTGATCTCTTGCGGTGGGTATCTTGCAAACGGACAGAATCTTGAAGGCCATTTCTCATGCCAGATACCCATCCAGCAGCGAATACCACCCTCGATCGGGAGGGGGAAACGGGATTGCCCGGTGCGGCTTTGCGCCGCATCTACCTGATGAATGACCTGCCGCCTGAGGTTGTGGCCGTGGCGTTTGCCAAAACGTCCCGTTCCCCGGAGCCGTTTGATCAGATTGCCGCCGAACTGACTGAAGCCGCTTCTGCAAAATTTCACGAGAAATGGGTGGTCGGTTACGGGCATGCCTCAGTCGCCGAACATGCCGTATTGTCGCTGGCGGTCGAGAACGTCTCCATCCTTGCCGCCAAGGCCGTCGAGGATAACCGGTTATCCTCTTTTACGGAAAAATCCACCCGCTACCAAGTCTACGATCCCCAGCGTGTGTACCGTCCGTCGAGTTACCGTGAGCAACCAGAACTCATGCGTCAATACGAAGATCTGATCACCACGCTCCTGAAGACCTACGTTACTTGGATGCGCCAGGCGATCTCATGGCTCAAGGATGCAGAACAACGACCGCCTGATGTCTCCGAGAAGATGTGGGAGGCACGGCTTCGTGCGAAATCCTGCGATGCCATTCGCTACCTGTTGCCGACAGCGACGCTCACGAATCTCGGATGGACGATCAACGCACGGGCGCTGGCTGGCGCCATTCGCAAACTGGGAGGGTCCCGTTTGCCTGAGCTTCGCGACATCGCCATGGAACTGAAGGTGGCGGCCATGCAGAAGGTCCCGACCCTTCTGAAGTACTCTGACCCGGATCCGGCCCGTTACCAGGCGGGGGCCGCAGTTGCCGAACGTATTCACGGTTGGGATTTGCAGACGTCACGCCTGGGAGGCGATCAAACGTCGCAGGTCCATTTGCTGCACTCGGATGCAGACGGTCTGCAGCGTCTCTGCGGTGCACTGGCTTATCCCAACCAGCGCGCCGACTGGATAACCTTGGAGCATCAGATCGCCCGCTTGTCGACCGATGACATGATCGCCGTGCTGCGGTGTGCGGTTGATGGGCTTGGCCCGTTCGATCCGCTGCCCCGTCCCTTCGAACAGCTCAATTACCTGATCGAGATCACGGTCGACTATGGCGCCTGGCGCGACATCCAACGGCATCGTATCGGCACGCAAAACGCGCAGGAGCTGAGTCCCGATTTGGGGTTCACGGTGCCCGTGCTGATTCAGGAGATGGGGCTGGGCGCTCCGTTTGGGCAGATGGCCGAGGCGTCGGCGTCGGCGTACGACGGGCTAAGCAAGTTCTTTCCCGACGAGGCTGTTTACGCGTTGATGCTCGCGTTCCGGAAACGGTCGCTGTTCGCCTGGAATCTGCGTGAAGTTTTCCATTTTGTCCGCTTGCGAGGCTCAGCCAAAGGTCATGACGCTTACCGTCGCGTGGCAATTGAACTGTGGCGTTTGCTCATCGCGCGCCAGCCGTGGCTGGCGGGGGTTCTGTTCCCGCTGGGTCGCGACTTCAAATGATTCGTTCCTTGTGATTGCGAATCCGTTCCAGAATTTTGACAGCTTCTCCCACTGGAGATTTGACATGCTGCATATCCGTTCGCAACCTTCCCGTGTGGGGTCAGGCCCCCGCCGCAGCCCTCCATTAGATGTGTGCCGAGCTACGGGCGACATGCGCATCATGTTCCAACTCCACGCGGCACACCGTGAGTCTCAGGCGACCGTGATGGACCAGAATAGGTGACAAGATGACACATAATTTGCCAAACACGTCCCCTCGGTATGAGGTAGAACCGATGACGCCGATGACGCGACGAGCCGCTTCACTGGAGGGAACTATGACGGAATCAGAAACACGAAAGACGCCTCCGACACGACCGTGGGTCGAGGTGACGAGCCGTCTGTGCAAGGGCTGCGACTATTGCGTACAGGCCTGTCCGCCCCAGGTGTTGGGATTCTCCACAGACATCAACGAACGCGGATATCATTACTCTTTCTACCTCGGAGATGGTTGCACCGGTTGCGGAATTTGCTTCTACAACTGTCCGGAGCCGGGAGCGATTGTCGTGTGGCGCCGGTCGGCCGACACGAAGGCCCGCAATGTATTGGACTGACGAATCGGAGACCTCGGCGCCGTCGCGTGAAAGTGGGCATGGAATGGTCGCGGAGAAAGGGTGGCACAAGTGGGTAAAGAACTTCTGAAGGGCAACGAAGCGATTGTCGTTGGGGCGATCTTGGCCGGATGCCGCTCATACTACGGGTATCCCATCACGCCGGCCTCCGAAATCGCGGAGACCGCAGCCAAGCTGATGCCCAAGGTTGGCGGGACATTTCTGCAGGCCGAGTCGGAAATCGGCGCCATTAACATGGTGTACGGCGCCGCCTCGACCGGGCAGCGTACCATGACCGCGTCATCTTCGCCGGGGATTTCCCTCAAGCAGGAGGGCATCTCCTACTGTGCTGGGTCAGAACTGCCATGCGTCATTGTTGATGTCATGCGCGGCGGTCCCGGTCTCGGCAACATCGGTCCCGAACAGGCCGATTACAATCAGATGGTCAAGGGGGGAGGCCACGGCAATTATCATCTGATTGTTCTCGCCCCCAACTGCGCGCAGGAGATGTGTGATCTGACCATGCTCGCCTTTGAGCTGGCCGACAAGTACCGCAATCCCGCCGCCATCCTGACGGATGGCTTCATTGGTCAAATGATGGAGCCGGTCGAGATTCCTGCGCCTGTGGCGCAACTGCCGGACAAAGATTGGGCGGTCAAGGCGACGGAATCGACCAGAGACAATCTGATCAGTTCCATCTACCTCAGCCATGACTCGTTGGAAGGGCATATCAGGAAGCTCTATGCGAAGTACGCCGAGGTGGAGAAAAATGAGGTTCGATATGAAGCGTACCGGCTTGATGACTGCGAGTATGTCGCCATTGCCTATGGCATTGTATCGCGTCTGCTGATGGCTGCGGTCGATGAGGCGCGCGACATGGGGATCAAAGTCGGCATGCTGCGTCCCATCACCCTTTGGCCGTTTCCGGTGACACGCCTGCGGGAGTTGTCACGGTCAGTCAAGGGCATGCTGGTTGCCGAATGCTCCACTGGCATGCTTGTTGATGACGTTAAGCTCGCCATCGAATGTGCCGTGCCGGTGCAGTTGTACTCACGCGTCGGCGGCAATATCCCGACCTCGGTGGAACTGCTGGGTGCAATCCAAAAGTTGCAGGAGGATCTGTCGTGAAAGACGTCTACAAGAAGCCCGACTCATTCTATGAGTTTTTCACGCGCAGCGCCGCGCCCGATAAGGAAGCAACCCATTACTGCCCCGGCTGCGGGCATGGAAACCTTCATAAGCTGGTTGCCGAGGCGCTCGACGATCTGGGCATCACAGACCGCACGGTTTTCGTCTCGCCGGTTGGTTGCTCGGTTTTCGGTTACTACTATTTCCGGGTTGGCAACGTGCAGGCGGCGCATGGCCGGGCGCCGGCGGTGGCCACCGGCATCAAGCGCGCCCTCCCCCACTCGATTGTTATCTCCTATCAGGGTGATGGCGACTTGGCCGCCATTGGCGGCAACGAGATCCTTCAGGCCGCCAACCGGGGTGAGTCGCTGACCGTTATTTTCGTGAACAATGCCATCTACGGTATGACCGGCGGGCAGATGGCGCCGACCACATTGCTCGGCCAGAAAACGACGACGACGCCCTATGGACGCAACGCGGCCAATGAGGGGTATCCTCTCCGTGTGTGTGAGCTGCTATCCACGCTCACGGCGCCGGTTTATATCGAGCGCTGTACACTGGAAGACAGCAAGACCATCATGAAGACGCGGAAGGCGATCCGCAGGGCCATACAGAATCAGATCGAGAATCGCGGTTTCTCGCTTGTGGAGGTGCTCAGTCCCTGTCCGACCGGATGGGAACTCGAACCCACGGCGTCGCGTGAGTGGATCACCGATAACATGGTGTCCGTGTTTCCTCCTGGTATCTATAAGGACCGCACCGATGCGGAACCTTGCCCGGTCCTGTCACATCCCGAGCTCACGGCGGAGCAATTGTACCAGGCCATGGGCATAAACGCTCGTGACGAGGAGCACATACACGCTGTGCCCACCGATTTCCCCACGCATGAAGTCGTGCTTGCCGGCTTTGGTGGGCAGGGGGTTCTCCTGTTGGCGCGGCTCCTGGCAAAGTCATGCATGCGCGAAGGAAAATATGTCTCCTGGCTGCCCTCCTACGGTCCCGAAATGCGCGGGGGTACCGCGAACTGCCATGTTGTGGTCTCGCGCAAACGGATCGGTTCACCATTTGTTCCCGATCCCAGTCTGTTGGTTGCCATGAACCAGCCCTCACTGGAGAAATTCGCAGCCTCCGTCAAACCGGGTGGTCTGGTCGTCTACGACAGCTCCTTCATCAAGACCGCCACGCTCCCGGCGCATGTGCGTGCGGTCCCGGTGCCGTTCTCTGAAATCGCCAACCAGATCGGCAACCCCAAGGTTGCCAACATGGTGGCCGCCGGGACGATCATCGCACTGACCGGAATCACCGATGAGTCGGCGATGATTGGCTTGATTCGGACGCTCCGAAAGAAAGATCTGATCGAGGTCAATCTGAAGGCGCTGGCGGCAGGACGAGAGGCGGCAACAACCGTAGGGACTGCGACGGGCGCTGCCGCTCGGTGAACTCACGTCAGATGACGGCCGAGACATGAAACGGCCGTGGGCGCGGCGCGACGACATGCTTCAAACGAAAATGGTGGGTGGATCATGCACATAGGCGTGGTGAAGCAGATCCAGTTGCAAGAGCGCCGGTTGCCTCTGGTTCCCGCCGGTGCGCATCTGCTGGTGGAACGTGGGCATGTTGTTCACGTTGAGCATGACGCGGGACTGGCGGCCGGATTTGCTGACGAACAATTCCAGTCGGCCGGCGCCAACATCGTTTATTCGCGGGCCGAAGCCATTGGCCGCGCCCAGTTGGTCTTAGGCGTCGCGCCGGTCCAGCCTGAGGATATCCCGCTTCTGGTCCCGGGCCAGACCGTGATGACCTTCGGTCACCTGGTGACGCTCCGTCCGGAGACGTTCCAGGGGCTGTGTGACAAAGCGATCACCGCCGTTGCCTATGAGTTGATCGAGAACGACCAGCAGCGCCGCCCGATTGTCGAAGTCATGGGAGAGATTGCCGGTTCGATGGCCATCACGATGGCGGCGCGGTTTCTTGAAGGCCATCAGGGTGGAAGGGGCATTTTGCTGTCTGGTCTCCCTGGCATCCCGCCGGCCAGCGTCGTCGTCATCGGCGGGGGAAACGTGGGTATGGCGGCTGTCCGTGCCGCCCTCGGGCTTGGGGCCCAGGTTGTTCTCTTCGACAAAGACCCCGAGCGCCTCCGGTTGGCGGTGCAACTCTTTGACCGCCGTGTCACTACTTATTTCAGTTATCGCTATAACTTGGAACGGGCGCTGCGTTATGCCGATGTGGTTATCGGCGCGGTCTGGGTGTACGGTGGCCGCCCGCCGATTCTGATCACACGTGAGATGGTGCACAGCATGAAGCCGGGGAGTGTCATCGTTGACTGCTCCATTGACCAGGGGGGAATCTGTGCGACAGGACGCCCCACATCCTTTGCTGATCCCGTCTTTGTGGTAGATAGGGTGATCCACTGTTGTATCCCCAATATGCCTGCGACAGTGGCAAGAACTGCTTCTTTTGCTTTGGCCAATGCCCTATTCCCGTATGTCAAGAATCTGGCCGAAGGGGGCGTTGAGAAAGTGCTGTGCGATCAACCGCGCTTTGGTCAGGGGATCTACATCCGCGATGGCCACATGACTCACCCGGGTCTGGAACTCTGTGCGTCGCCCGAACCAGTGACCACCCGTCGCTGACCACCGCCTTTCATGCAAAATCCGCTCGGATCGAGATCGATATGCCAGCCACCGACCACGCCATTCCAACTCTACCGACGCCACCTCTGCGCACACCCACGTGGGCCGAAGAGTACCGGCGCAAGTTGACCAGCGCGGCGGGAGCATTGCAGTGTGTTCGATCGGGTCATCGTGTTTATGTGCATCCCGGCTGTGCGGAGCCGGAGTCTCTGGTCGAGGCGCTCGTCGGACGCAAAGATGAGTTGCGGGATGTCGAGGTCGTTCACATTCTGACCATGGGATCGGCTCCCTACCTGGCCGCGGAGATGGAGGGACATTTCCGCCACCGCTCGCTGTTCACGGGCAAGAACGCCCGCGAGGCGGTCAATGAAGGCCGTGCCGACTACACGCCCATCTTCCTCAACGAGATTCCGGCGTTGTTTTCTGATGGCACGCTGCCCATCGATGTCGCGCTGATTCAAGTGTCGCTGCCCGATGAGCATGGCTTCTGCTCGTTTGGCGTCGGTATCGACATCACCAAACCAGCGGCGGAGAACGCCCGGATTGTTGTGGCTGAAATGAACCGGCAGACGCCGCGCACGCTGGGCGATAGCTTCATTCATCTCCACAAACTCGATTATATCGTCGCTGTCGACCGGCCGATGCTGGAATTGCCCCGGCTGCGCATGACTGACCTGCACTCGCAGATCGGCGCCCACGTGGCCGATCTCATCGAGAACGGCTCGACGCTGCAGATGGGCATCGGTGGAATCCCCGACGCCGTTCTCTTTCATCTCCAGGGGAAGAAGGACCTGGGCGTCCACACCGAGATGTTCTCCGATGGTGTGATCGAGCTGGTCCGTCAGGGTATCATCAACAACGAGAGAAAGACCCTCCATCCGGGGAAGATGGTCGCCTCGTTCGTCCTGGGTTCGCGCACCCTCTACGACTTCATCGACAACAACCCCATCTGCGAGTTTCATCCGGTTAATTATGTCAACGATCCGTTTGTCATCTCGCAAAACGAAAAGATGGTCGCCATCAACTCGGCGTTGCAGGTCGATCTGACCGGCCAGATCTGTGCCGACTCGATTGGGTATGCGATTTATTCGGGAATCGGCGGTCAGGTGGATTTCATCCGTGGCGCAGCGCGTTCGCGGGGAGGAAAACCCATCATCGCCCTTCCCTCAACGGCGAAAAATGACACCGTGAGCCGGATCGCCCTGCATCTGGACGAAGGCGCCGGGGTCGTGACCAGCCGGGGAGATGTGCACTTTGTTGTGACCGAATACGGCGTGGCCAATCTGCACGGACGCTCGATCCGCGAGCGCGCCAAGGCGCTGATCGACATCGCCCATCCTAAGTTTCGCGACGAACTCACTGCCCAAGCCCGCAAGGTCAAGTTTCTCTGATCCTTCCGAAATTTTCCGCGCTGACGGCGCAGACCTCTCCCAGAAGGGATACGTTACCCGCTGCACTGGCGCCGACTGTCGGCGGATTCCCCCAACGTGAAGGGGCAATCCCACAGAAAATCCGCTCTCACCGGCATCTGTTCAGACTCTTGGTTGCTGCGCAGAAACAGAACAGCG
>JAVHPP010000050.1:0-49690 GCA_036170655.1 Candidatus Zixiibacteriota bacterium
CGCCAAGATCGCCGTCTGGGAAGATCAAGGATGGACCGCCGATGGACAGCTCACGAAGCTGATGTTTGATCGCGATGCGGTTGTGCGACGCCGCGCATCGCTGGCGATCGCGCGTGTCAACGATACATTGGTGGTCGACTCCGTCCGTCTGGCGCTGCTGGAAGATTCCGATCCCCAGGTTCGGATCAACGCCGCCTTTGCCATCGGTGTGTGGACATGGCACCGGGGCATCCCGGCCCTCTTGGAGGCGCTGGGCCGGGAGAAAGACCCCGAAGCGCTTGTTGGCATTATGCAAGCCTGCGCGCGCAGCTACACCCGCGATGATTTCCCGAAGTTCTTTCCCTTCCTGCACCATCAGGATCCCCGGGTGCGGGCGCAGGCGATTCTGACTTTCGACATGCTCAACAAGCCCGACCTCGCGGATTCGATCCTGCCGCTGCTTGCAGACAAATCTCCCGACGTTCGCTGGGCGGCTGTCTTTGCTCTTTCACACGCACATTCGGATCGTGTTGTCGGGGCTTTGCTGAGCCGCTGCAATGACACATCAGCGGCCATCCGCAAGATGGCCTGCTTTGGCGTTGCCTCGTCTCCGCTGCCGGAATTGAAGGACACGATTCTGCACTGGCTAAGCGACCCTAATCCTGATGTCCGTGGCTACGTGGCCGATGCGCTCGCCAGCAATACCGACACCCTTTTTATCCTCAAGGTCTTGCCGCTGCTGGACACCGAGAGGGATCCCAGCGTTCTCCAGCGCCTCGTCAATGCTGTGGGAGAGCACTGGCGCATGCAAGCGCAGCCATATCTCCAGAGGTTGCTTCATCACGACGATCCCGGGGTTCGCGCCGCCGCCTCATCGGCGTTGTGCAGGCGTCTGGATTTCGCCTTTGCTGATTTGGTTGCTCCGGTGGTTCACGATCCCAGTCCCATGGTCAAACATTCTCTGCTGGAAACCATCGATCAACTGCGGCAGTACGCGCCGCAGGATACAGCAAAGCTGTTCCCGCTGATCAGGATGCTGATGGCCGATTCTATTGCGCGCATTCGGGCGCGCGCGGTGCAAAGCTATGTTGGCTTTGGCGCGCCGGATGCCGGCGATTATCTGAACCGCCTCTACAACGATCGTGATCCCTATGCCGTGCAATTGTCCATTAATATCATCGGAGGGTTTAATCTCTCACAATATCAGGACTCGTTATACAATCTCTACTTCAAGTACAAAGACCAATGGCGGCCGGAGATCAAGTGGGCGATCATCGCGTCCTCGGCGAATATGTCCCCGTCGGTCGAACCCACGCCCGTTCGCCGCGAACTCTTTAACATGGGGATGCTCGATCCCAATCGCCTCGTGCGCTGGTATACCATTGCCGTATGGGAGAAGTTCCGTGAGGATCACCGCCGTGAATTGGGCGTGTACAAAACGGATCTGACCCCGGAGAATGCCGGGCAGCTGTTGCATCCGTATGCGCAGAATCCCACCGTGCGGATTCAGACGACACGTGGACCGGTCGTGCTGGAATTGCGCGCCGATCTGGCTCCGCGCGCTGTGCGCCGGTTTATCCAGATGGCAAAGGCGGGCGTCTATGACAACTGCCCGGTCAACGATCTGCAGGCCGGCGCACTCGTGCAGACGGGTGACCGGCGCGGCGATGGGTGGGGTCTGCCGGACGAGACGATCCGCGATGAGTTTTCGCCGGAGCGGGTGGTGGCGGGATCGGTCATCTGGGTGATCAATTCACGGGACAGCGGCCATGGGATATTTGCGATCGCACTGGACCGCCTGCCTTACCTGGACTGGCGCTACGCGACATTCGCCAGAGTGACCGATGGGCTGCAAACCGCCCGAGCCCTGACCTACATGGATTCCCTTCGCACCGTTGAAATTCTTTCTCCAGGGGCCTTGTGATAGGCGAATTGTGCGCGAGATCAGGATTCACCGGGCGATGAGGCCGACGGAATATGACGATTGAGCAGATTCCCATCATGTTCCCAGAAGGCGCCAACATCATCCTTGGGCAGACGCACTTCATCAAGAGTGTGGAGGACCTTCACGAAGTGATGGCGACTTCGACGCCGTCCGCCAAGTTCGGACTGGCATTTTCGGAGGCGTCCGGGCCATGCCTGGTACGTTATTCCGGGAATGACGCCGCTCTGGCAAAGCAGGCCGCCGAGAATCTCATGCGTCTTGGCTGCGGCCACACATTCTTGATCATCATGACCGATGTCTTTCCCATTCATGTCTTGAACGCGGTCAAGGCCTGTCCCGAGGTTTGCCGAGTCTTCTGTGCGACTGGCAATCCGGTGGTGGCGCTTGTCGTCCGCAGTGAGACGGGTGGAGGCGTGACGGGCGTCATCGATGGCGCTGGTCCCAAGGGAATTGAAACGACAGCCGATCAGGAGAAGCGACGGGCGTTCCTGCGCATGATCGGTCACAAGCTGTAGAAGAATCCGGTTCGTCTGCCCAGAGACTGAGTGCAAAGCGTACGGGTTTGTGCCGTTAAAGCACGGACTGCAGACAGAAAAGAGTTCTCGTCGCCGATGCATGAATCGCTGAACCAGCCAATTCTCGCATCCCACGAAGCGGCGGATGCCAAAGAGCAGCAGCTTCTGGCGCTGCTGGGGTCGTATGGATCGGTCATCGTTGCCTATTCGGGTGGTGTCGATTCGACCTATCTGGCGGCTGTGGCCTACGAAGCGCTGGGCGGCAGGGCGCTGATCGCCACGGCCAAGTCTCCCTCGATGGCGGAGGCGGAATTCGAATTCGCTGCTTCCTTCGCCTCGAACAGGGGCTGGAATTTCCGGGTCGTGCACACGGCGGAGGTGACCGATCCCCGCTGGCTGCAAAATGATGCCAACCGTTGCTATTTCTGCAAGGCGGAGTTGTTCGTCACACTCCAGAATCTGGCGCACAGTGAAGGGTTCAAGAGCATCCTTTACGGCGCTATTCCTGAGGACCGTCTTGATGCACGGCCGGGACAGCGTGCCGCCGCCGAGTTTAGCGCTTTGGCGCCTCTGGTTACGGTGGGCATGACAAAGCCGGAGATTCGATCTCTCTCCCAGCGGCGCGGGCTTCCCAGTTGGGACAAGCCGCAGGCCGCCTGTCTCGCCTCGCGTTTTCCGACTGGTACGACCATCAGCGTTGAGGAGTTGCGCCAGGTCGACAGGGCAGAGGCCGCGTTGTCTGGCTTTGGCTTCCGCGGTCATCGGGTGCGCCATCACGGAACGTTGGCCAGGATCGAAATCCAGAATGACGATTGGGGGAGAATCGCCGATCCTGTGGTCCGTCAGGGCATCGTGGACGCGCTGCGATCGCTTGGCTATCAGCGGGTGACATTGGATCTGGCCGGATATAAGCCCGCGGGTCTGTCGCCATGACCGGGGAGCCACTTGTGGATATCAAGTCCATATTGACTGAAGTCGCATCCGGCCGGATGGACGTGCGTGAAGCGGAACGGTGTTTGGCGCAGTTTGCCTCGGCCGATCTGGACTTTGCCCGTCTCGACAACCATCGTGACTGGCGGACCGGTTTTGTCGAAGTTGTTTACTGTGCAGGCAAGACACCGGAGCAGGCGGCAGCGATCCTGACGCGCCAGGCCCAGTTGCAGAAGGCGCTTTTGGCGACGCGGGCCGATGTGTCTCATGCCGAGGTGGCGTTACGAGCCCTGCCGGATCTTGAGTATCATCCCGAAGCGAAGATTCTCCGGCGTCTCGATCCCGAACGCAAAATCGTGGCCCCGCCGATTGCGGTCGTATCCGCCGGCACGTCAGACATGGCGGTGTCCGAAGAAGCAGCGTTGACAGTCGAGACGGTGGGTCATACGGCGCTGCGTCGCTACGACGTGGGCGTCGCCGGGTTGCATCGGGTTACGGCGTTGCGAGATGAACTGAATGCTTGCGGGTGTGTCATCGTCGTTGCTGGCATGGAGGGAGCGCTGCCAGCGGTCGTCGCTGGGCTGATCTCCCGGCCGGTTGTTGCCGTGCCAACGTCGGTCGGCTATGGTGTGGCCCTTGGCGGGCTGGCTGCTCTGCTGGGGATGCTATCCTCCTGTGCCCCGGGTGTCACTGTCGTGAACATCGACAATGGTTTTGGCGCGGCGCTGGCTGCATGCCGGATCAACACGCTTCCTGTGTGAGGTGCATGTGAGCGGATTGGCATCGCGGACCTGCGTTCCCTGCCGAGGAGGCGTTCCTCCTCTGAATGGGGAGGCGCTCCAGCGGTTGCAGATGCAGGTTTCAGGCTGGACACTTGTCAACGATCATCATATCACCAAGAAGTTCAGATTCCCAGATTTCGCTTCGGCGCTCGCAATGGTCAACCGCATCGGCGCCATAGCCGAGGTGCAGGGTCATCACCCGGACATCTCGTTGGCATGGGGCTGTGTCGAGGTCACTCTCTGGACCCACAAGGTCGATGGACTGACGGAGAGCGACTTCATCATGGCCGCAAAGATCGACGACGCGGTGGACAGTCCAGAGTCACGACCGTAGGCCGCGCGTCTGACATTCTCCGCGATCTACGTTACGGAATGACCGCCCGATTATTTTCGTTTTCCGCTTGTCATAATGGTCTGTTCGTTATAGACTGCCCGTGGGACCGGTGCGTGATTGCGCCGATTGCTCAACAAGTTGACGGAGATCGTGCCGGATGTTGCTAATATAAGGATGCCGGTAATTACGTTCAGGGAGGAGAAATCATGAATCGGTTGAAGCGTGTGCTGCTTTTGACCTTGGCGCTGACATTTCTGTGTCTCGTGAGCTTGCCGATGGGGGGACAAGCCCAGTTCGGCGGATTGAAGAAGCGGGTCGAGAAGAAGGTCGAGAGGAAAGCCGGCGACAAGGCGGAGGAGGCGATCGACAAAGCGGCCGACGGAGACAAGAAAGAGACCACCAAATCTGCTAAGACAGAAAAACAGCCGGCGGCGACGGGTGAAAGCGCCTCATCGGAGCAACCGGGCGAAGGCGCCTGGGTCAACTATGACTTTGTCCCCGGTGACCGGGTGCTCTTTTTCGATGACTTCATGCGTGACGAAGTCGGCAATTTCCCGCATCGTCTGGAGTTGAACAAGGGAAACATGGAAGTGGCGGAGTGGAAGGGTACCCGCTGGCTGCGCGGTACCACGACGAGCGACTTCTTGATCCCGTTGCCGGAGTCACTCCCTGAGCGGTTCACCTTGGAGTTTGATTGCTACATACCGAGTGGTTGGCCCACCGTCGAAGTCACCTGTCTGATGTCGGACGACGAGAAATCCAACCCCGACTACGACGAGGCCTTTTTCAGCACTTACGGCAATGGTGGAGCGTCGGCTTACGCCGGGATCAGAAAGGCGCGTAGTAATGAACAACTGGCGGTGACTGAGTTGCCCGGAGAGATCGGGAGAGGGGTCATGCACTGCCAGGTCTTGGCGGATGGCAAATACATGAAAGTGTATGTCAATGGGACACGTGTGTCCAATTTCCCCAACACCAAATTTGGGCGATCCAACAAGATCCGGTTCCAGGCTTCGGCCAGACCAGACAGGTCGGCCATGTTCGCCAACTTCCGGGTGGCCGCCAGCGGCAAGAAGATCTACGATGCGCTGATGGCCAGCGGCCGTGTGGCCACACAGGGGATTCTCTTCGATTCAGGCTCAGACCGCATCCGTCCCGAATCGACCCCGACCCTGAAAGAGATTGGCCAGATGCTGAAGGACCATGCCGATCTCAAGCTCATGATCGAAGGACACACTGATAACGTGGGCGATGATGGCTCCAACCAGATCCTGAGCGAGAAGCGCGCCAACGCCGTCCGCAGCCACCTGATAAGCCAGTACGCGATCGACGGTGCGCGACTACAAGCCAAGGGATTTGGCGAGACCAAGCCGGTCAGTTCGAACGACACCGCCGAGGGAAAGCAGAATAACCGGCGGGTCGAGTTGGTGAAGATCTGACGGCCTCTCACTGGTGGGGCGGACACTCTTGTCTGCGCGAGATGCGCAGGAGTGTCCGCCCCGCCAACAAACAAGAAGGAGTCCCTCCCTCACAAAGGAACTCCTTCCACCCCACAGTCAGCGCCCCTTCACCGCTCGTTGAGCTGACAGCTCCTTACCGGAGCTGTCGACATATACATCAAGTGCCGTGCCAAGACGTTGACGTACGGCGATTATGCTGTAATGTGTTGGATAGCAATTGGTTAAATTGTCTTCGGCTAATCTCCGGAGACGATGTATGATGTGTTAGCGCACTTTATGCGGATCGATCGACTCCACTCGCCGATATTGCAGTGATAATCGATTGGTGTCCAATGTCTTATAGTGACGCAGGGTTTGCGTGTTGGAAGCGCAAGATGCTCTTATCCGTCCGAGAGCGTGTGTCAAGAATTATGTCGAGGCTCCTATATTCGGTCTTTGTTTCGGGAAACCGCTTGAACGCTGCCACGACGAGATTCTAATTCATCATCTGTCTTCGGAACGGCACAGTTCCGAAGCATGAGTCATCGAGTCGAGGGCGAAGCCCGATGATTTTGGAGGAGAAATGTTGAGAAACGTACTGATCTGCGACGGTGCCCGGACGCCATTCGGCGAGTTCTGCCAATCACTGCGTGACATCACCGCCATTGATTTGGGTGTGATTGCGGCCAAGGCGGCGATGAAGAGGGCTGGCGTGTCCCCTGACAAGATCGACCATGTTGTCATGGGGAACGCCCTGCAGACTTCGGGTGATGCTCTCTATGGCGCACGCCATGTTGGTCTGAAATCAGGCGTCCCGATTTCCAGCCCCGCTTTGACAGTCAACCGGATTTGCGGCTCCGGGTTGCAGGCGATTATCAACGCCGCCCAGTTCATCCAGCTCGAGGAAGCCGAGATTGTCCTGGCTGGCGGAATGGAGAACCTGTCTCAGAGCCCCCATGTGATCCGGGGTGCCCGCTGGGGGCTTCCGCTGGGACAGGGAAAGATGGAAGATGCGCTGTGGGTGGCCTTGAGCGACCCCTACTGCGATCTGAGCATGGCGCTGACGACCGAGAAGCTGGCCGGGCAGTATGGTGTCACCCGCCGAGACATGGACGAGTATGCCTACCGCTCATTTCAAGCGGCGATCAATGCGCGCGGCAAGGGATGGCTGAAGGCGGAAATCGAACCGATCGAGTTGCCCGGTAGGAAAGGCGAAACAAAGATTCTCGACTATGATGAGCATATCCGCGAGACGTCGATGGAACAACTGGAACGGCTGCGTCCCGTCTTTAAGAAAGATGGCGGCGTCACGGCGGGCAATGCATCGGGCATCAACGATGGCGCCTGTGCCATCGTTGTCGCCTCCGAGAGCGCTGCGTCCAAGAATGGCCTGAAGGTTCTGGGACGGCTTGTCTCGTATGGCATCGCGGGTGTCCCCCCCGATATCATGGGGATCGGGCCGGTGGATGCGATCAAGAAAGCGCTGGCCAAGGCCAAGCTGGAGTTGAAAGATCTTGATCTGGTTGAGATCAATGAGGCCTTTGCCGGCCAGTACCTCGCCTGTGAGAAGGCGCTGGCGCTGCCACGGGAAAAGGCCAATGTCAACGGCGGCGCCATCGCGATCGGCCATCCGCTGGGTGCGTCCGGTGCACGGTTGACGCTCACGGTTCTTTATGAGATGCGCCGCCGCAGCGCGCGTTACGGCTGTGCGTCGTTGTGCATCGGCGGCGGGCAGGGAATCGCCGCGATTTACGAACGCATCTGAAGGGAGGAAGCGTGCGCGTCAACTCCGAAGGGCGGGTCTTCGACCTGCAGGAACTCCAGCAGTCGGTTGACACAGCGCTCCAGAGGCTGGCGGATCCTGAAGAAGCGGCGCGGGCGGCACGGTATTACGGTTCGGGCGGGCCTTTTCTGGGGGTTCGCATCGACGCGCTGCATCGCCTCGCCGACGATCTGGGCCTGCGTCTGCTGGGGGCTGACGACACGGGCGCTCCGATGGAATTCGCCGAGAGCCTATGGCAACGAGGCGCTCACGAGCATCGATTCCTGGCCGCGCTCCTGATCGAAATGCTGCCCAAGCCCTACAGCGAGAGTGTGTGGGTTCTCTGCGATCGCTGGCTCGACGATGCCGACACATGGGAACTTGTCGATCGGATTGCCGTGGGCATTGTCGGTGAAATGATTGCCGCTGACAGTTCTCACTTGGAAGACCTGAGACACTGGACTGCGTCCGGCAGTCTCTGGCGTCAGCGCGCAGCGATCATGGCCCTTCTGCCGCTGAATACCGATGGACGTTCCCATCCGGAGGAGACATTTGCCATCTGCGGTCCGCTCATGCTGGCCACCGAGAGCCATGTACGCCATGCGCTGGCCTGGGTCCTGCGTGAGACGGGTGCGGCAGCGCCAGATGCGACCGCCACATTCCTCCTTCCTTACAAATTCAAAGTCGTCAATAGTCTCCTGCGCGAAGCGGCACGCAAGTTGCCCCGTCACCTCGAACGGGCCATTGTCGGTGGCTGATCCGTTCCCGCGGACAATCATTCTTGCTTGTGTCAAATTGATTGTGACAGGATCAATTCGGATTGCTGCCGCAACGGTGGCGCGTAATTCGTAATGAAACGTTGTGGTTGAACGAACGGCGTGCGCCCGGACATAACGCACGACCGCCACACGAGGAGTTGACCTATGAGACTTTCAGCAGGATTAGACAAGATCTTCCGGCCGCAGTCGATCGCTGTCATCGGCGCGACCGACCGCAAGGGTACGATCGGGCGTGAGATTACACACAACCTCGTTTCTTATGGCTTTACGGGTAAGGTATTCCCCGTAAACCCCAGCGTACAAGTCATTCACTCGATCAAGTGTTATCCGTCGATTCTGGACATTCCCGATGCGGTCGATCTCGCGATCATCGTGGTCCGCAAGGATCTTGTCTTGCCGGTTGTCGACGAGTGCGGGCGCAAAGGGGTTGGCGGCGTTGTGGTCATCACCTCTGGTTTCAAGGAAGTGGGTCCCGAGGGCGCGAAGCGCGAGGCGGCCGTGCTCGAACGTGTCCGTCATTATGGGATGCGGATCATCGGTCCAAACTGCTTTGGTGTGATCAACACGCATCCCGATGTCATGATGAACGCCACTTTTTCGCGGACCGCGCCGCTCCCCGGCAAGATTGGATTCATGTCGCAGTCGGGCGCTCTGGGGGAGGGAATCCTAAACCATGCTCGAAAGCTGGGCATCGGTTTTTCGATGTTTGCTTCGGTGGGGAACAAGGCCGATATCTCGGGGAATGCCCTCTTGGACTACTGGAAGGATGACGAGGCAACCCAGATCATTCTGCTCTATCTGGAGAGTTTCGGCGCTCCCGAGACCTTCACCAAGATTGCCCGCGACATCACGAAGACCAAGCCGATCATCGCCGTGAAATCGGGGAAGACGACCGCCGGCGCACGCGCCACTGCGTCGCACACCGGCGCGCTTGCGGGGTACGACATCGGCGTGGATGCCCTGTTTGAACAGTGCGGTGTGCTGCGGGTCAACTCGATCGAAGAGCTTTTCGATCTGGCGAAGGCGTTTGACCAGCAGCCCGTTCCCAAGGGAAATCGTGTTGCGATTCTCACCAATGCCGGCGGGCCTGGTATCCTCGCCACCGATGCCGCGGCCAGCATCGGGCTTGATGTTGTTCATCTTGATCCCAAGACGATCAAAGCGCTCAAGGCAAACCTTCCTCCGGAAGCAGCCACGGGTAACCCGGTTGATATGATCGCATCGGCGACGCCCGCCCAGTTCGAGATGGCGCTGGACCAGTTGTCATCCGATCCGAATGTCGATGCGCTCGTCGTTGTGTTTGTGCCGCCGATCATGATCGACGAACTGGCGGTTGCCGACGCGATCATCAGCGCACGTGCACGCGCCAGCAAGCCCTACCTGACCTGTTTCATGGGTCCCGGTGAAGGTTCCGCCGGTGCGGATCGTCTCAAGGCCGCCGGGATTCCGGTGTACACATTCCCCGAAGCGATCGCCAGCACCTACGCAATGATGGTCAAGCACGCGGCATGGCAAAAGCGTCCTGCTGGGACATTTCCCCCGGTGACAGCGGGCGTTTTGGCCGCGCGCGACACCTTGACAAAGGTATCGCAGAGCGGGAGGACACTTGTTCTGGGGGGAGAGGCGCTCGACATTGTGGCCCAGAGCGGCATTCCCACCGCGCCGCTTTGGCTCGCCAAGGACTTGAATCAGGCGTTGAATCTGGCGGAATGCACCGGATACCCTGTCGTCTTGAAGCTCGAGGCGCAGGGACTTGTACACAAGACCGATATCGGCGGTGTTATGACCGACATACGCAATGACAACGAGCTGAGAAAACAATATCAAACTCTCATGAGGCGGGCCGAAGAGAAGGGGTTGGCCGATGCGAGAGTCGTGGTTCAGGCCATGGTCAAGGGCGGTGTCGAGATGGTCTTGGGTATGGTCCGCGATCCCAAGTTCGGCCCGCTGATCATGTGCGGTTTGGGTGGTGTTTTCGTCGAAGTGATGAAAGACGTCGCCTTCAAGCTGCCGCCATTGTCAGAGGAAGACGCCCATGAGATGATCGATCATCTCAAGGCCAAGCGGCTGCTCACGGGATACCGGGGATCGGCGCCGATAAGCCTCGATCCGCTGGTGAATGCGCTGGTCGCCCTCTCGCGGCTGGTCGAGAATTTTCCTCTCATTCAGGAACTCGATATCAACCCGTTCATGGTGTGCGCTGATGGTGCTCAGTCACGTGCAATTGATGCGCGCTTCGTGCTCTCGGGACCGGCGAGCTAGATTACAGGGCTACGCAAACGTGCCGGAAACTAGAAGGCCCCTCGCTCGGCGAGGGGCCTTCTGTCAAGAAAGGGGGAGAACGACCTCCGTTTACGTCTTGTAGGGCATGTGTGAAGACACTACCTGGGCCATAGAAGGCTGTTCTCCCGGGGGCTTATGGGCAATGATTCTCTGTGGAATCTGCCGCGAATCTTGTCCTCTTTGTTGTACTGCTTGTTGGATTGCCGGCTATCAGCCATGAATACCAACGTTCTCCTCACTGTCAATTTAGGGTGCGTCGCCGATGTGTCAACACGTTTTGCAGAAAAAATCTGCGCGATTTGTGTTATTGTCTTTGCTATTACAGAGGCGGGCTTCCCGAGGTCGATGGTCTGGCTTTCTGTCCTCTCTCCCTTTGGAGAGACTTCCCTCTCTGTTGTAACAGTATGTCTATAAAAGTCTTACGTCTCGTGAATGGGTCTGCCAATAGATGAGAAAAGATCCTTCACGCCAACTGAGTTCGGCACGAGCTGACAGGAGTTGATTGGAGATCCCATCGTGCCCCCCGATATACAAGTCACTGTCTTGCAACGGGTAACGAAGCCCCTGTGAGGAAATGCCATGGGCCGCGGGCGCCGGAATCAGCGAGATGCGGTCACCTGCCTGACCAGTAATTACCAATGGTGATTCCTCGGCCAGAAACGCCCAGCCGCCCTCGTCGTGAAGAATAATGCGGACCTGCCTCCGATATTTCAGCATCAGACTGACGGCATTAACTGAGTGGTCGAGTCTGTCGCCAGTTGCTCCAACAACGTCGGCGTGAAAAAGTCCTCTGTCAAACGTCCAACGGATGGCTTTCTCCAAATCGGTGTCGTCCTGATTTGGGTCGTGATGTCGTGAACGTTCGGGAACGGCAGTCAGACGGTCCGGCGGTGCAGAGTCCATGTCCCCGATCACCACGGTCGGCGTCAGTCCGCATGACTCGACCGTGATCAAGCCCGAATCGACAGCGACGATGCAGGCAGCTGCCCCCGCGAGGACTTGAAGCCGTGAAGAACTGATCGGCAGTCCGCCGGCGACAATGAGCGCACGCGGCAGATTCGGTTCGGCATCACTGCTGTCCACGAACGCCACATTAGGGGATGATCTTCAGCCAAGACAAGAGCAAAAGGGAGAACGGGGCTCGCTTTCCCCTGCCGCCTCCTTCGTGTCAGTTGCCAGAAACGATCTTTGCGCTCGGCACACCCACGTTGTTTCTTCTGTATGACAACAGTGTCGGCGCATGGTCGCTGACGGCCACGGAGGATTTCAATGGAATGGCTGTTCCTGCTCATCGGTGTTCTGGTCGGCGGGGCTGCGGCGTGGTTTCTGGGCGGCGCGCAGGCTCGCGGGAGCCTCGCAATTGTCCGGCAGCAGATTGATCAGAAGGATGGCGAGATTCTCAAGCTGCGTGAACTCTACGATACAGAACGCGTCGATCACGCCGCCCTGAAATCGAAGTTCGGGGAGAAGGAGGAAGCGTTCGCGGCGCAGAAGTTATTTGTGGAGGAGGCCGTCAAGAAACTGTCGGATACCTTCGCCGCCCTCTCCAAGGACGCGCTCGGCAGCAACAATCAGATGTTTTTGGATCTGGCCAAGAGCACGTTGGAGACACTCGTCACCGACGCCAAGGGCGATCTTGGCAAGCGGCAGGAGGGAATCGACAACCTGCTAAAGCCACTGAATGAAGTGCTCATCCGCTACAATGATCAGGTCCAGCGGCTGGAGGAGAGCCGTCAGAAGGCGTACGGTGGTCTCGATCAGCAGCTGAAGAGTGTCGCCACGACCACTGCGTCGCTTCAGAAGGAGACCGGCAATCTGGTGCAGGCATTGCGTGCACCACAGGTTCGCGGACGCTGGGGGGAATTGACGCTTCGAAATGCCGTTGAGTTGGCCGGGATGACCAAGTACTGCGATTTCACCGAACAGTTGTCGGTGGACACCGATTCCGGTCGGCTGCGCCCCGACATGATCGTCCACCTTCCGGGCGGTCGTGATATTGTCGTCGATGCCAAGGTGCCACTGGTTGCCTACCTCGATATGATTGCCGCCACGAATGATGACGATCGCCTTCTCCACCTGCGACGTCACGCCGGTCAGGCGCGGGAGCACATGCGCAAGCTGGCGACGAAGGAGTACTGGAACCAGTTCGAGAAGGCCCCAAATCTGGTGGTGATGTTCATTCCGGCCGAATCGTTTTTCAGCGCCGCCGCGGAGTTCGACCGGTTGCTGATTGAGGACGGCATCCGTAATAACGTCATAGTCTCGTCGCCAACGACTCTGATTACCATCTTGCGCGGGGTTGCCATGGGATGGCGCGAGGAACAGATGACGGAGAATGCCAAGAAGATCAGTGCACTCGGAGCCGACATGTACGACCGCATCGCGACCTTCGTGAGAAACTTTTCCGCCGTGGGGACGTCTCTTGAGAAGGCGACCGAGGCGTACAACAAGTCTGTTGGCAGTCTCGAAAGCCGGGTGTTGGTCTCCGCACGCAAGTTCAAGGAGTTGGGCGCAACCACCCGTGAGGAGATCCCGGAGATCGAGCAGGTCGAGATCATTCCCCGTTCGGTCGAGGCCGACTCTTCCGCCTCCGATCAGGGAGATCTTTACCAACAGTCTCCTGAGACTTGAGGCAGGCAGGACAGGATCGTGCTGAGATTCCCAGACAGAGGTAGCTTGAAGCGAAGCATCCGACACCAGCTGCTGATCACCTGCGTGGGCGCGTTCTTGCTTTTTGATGCGGCCTCAGGGGTCAGCGACAGCGGATCACTGGCCAAGATTTCTCCCCGTGAATTGACCCGCTCACTGCCGTCGAAGTTGCTGAGTTTTCACTATGGGGCGTTTTCAGTCGGGGCGGACCAGGTTCTCGACCGTTCGATTGCCGTGGCCGAGGGCACTCTGGATCTGGGCGCCGGAAGTCTGGTGAAAGGCGAGGTCTGGGTCATCAATGGAAATCTTATTTTGGGTGGAGACGCACACATCGACGGGACCGTTCATCTCGTCAATGGCAGTCTCTTTCAATCCAAGGAATCGACAATCTCTGGGACAATTCAGCAGTACCGATGCGAATGTCGTCTGGACCAGGATCGCTACCATAAGAACAAGCAGGTCGCGTTTCGCTCAAAAGTCGATCCGAAGTCCCTGAAGCCGCGGCTGGTAGCGGGGTCGGGACCTGATACCCGGGTTGACTACTCGACGGTCTTCATTGGAGTGGCACGAGGGAACCCGGAGAACCCGCGTCCGCACTGGCGTGGCGACGCGCGTTTGATTGTGCCGTTCCGAGAGAACACGCGCGGGTTTGTGGGGTTTGACGCGGGGCTGCAGATTCCGCTGACGAAGAGAGGCACAACCCTGCATGTGGAGGGCTTCAAGAAGACCGTCACGAACGACGACTGGCAGATCACAGCAAACGAAAACTCGGCCGTGCTGATTCTCACCCACAATGATTTTCTGGATTACTATGAGCGATCCGGGGCAGCCATCGGCGTGACATTCCATCCATCGAAACCATTGTCTCTCGACGGCGGCATCTACTTTGATCATTCGCAGTCGCTGTCAACGCGCAGCGTTGCCTCTCTGGCGAACAATCGATTGCCATTGCGTGACAACCCGGCAGTGGATCGCAGTGAGATTTTTGGGACCATGTTCATAGCCAGATACGATACGCGGGATGACCCCCTGCGTCCGTCATCCGCCATATACGGACAACTGCTGATCGATGCCGGATGGAAGGTCCACCCCGGCGATTTTGACTTCGCCACGGTGACTTTGGATCTGCGGCGGTATAATCGCCTATGGCGGGGGATCAATCTCGATATGCGTGGACGGCTTTTCACGGCAAACCGCGATCTGCCACGGCAGCGTTTTCAATCTCTGAATGGATACGGCGGCGTGAGAGGTCTGCACGACATCCCGTTCCCCGATAGGCGCGGGGACCGGCTGGCCCTGTTGTCGGCTGAGTTGCGAGTTCCGCTTCCGGCAATCCCCGTGTTCAAGATCGTTTTCACCCGCTGGGACATGCTCCTGTTCGCCGATGCGGGAATCCTGCGGTTGGAGGGCGGCTCTGCCGGTGCATTCAAATTTCTGAACACAGATCATCGCGCCTGGGGGAAATCGGTAGGCTTCGGAATATCCGGAGAGTCTTTCCTCCCCTATGTTGGTTTGTATGTGGCTCAGGATCTCGATGGTCGCAACAAACATCCGAGATTCATCATCCGCGCTGAGAGATCATTCTGATAGCCGGTGACCGCAGACATCATGACCCCGATTCTTGAGATCCGAGATTTATGCAAGACATACGGCCGTCTGCAAGCACTGCGCGGCGTCACGTTCGAGTTGCCGGGTCCCGGTATCTACGGATTTCTCGGGCCGAACGGCGCTGGCAAGACGACGACAATCAAACTGATTGCGGGGCTGCTCAAGCCCACTGCAGGTACGATCCGGATTTGCGGTATGGATCTTCTCGCCGATCCGGTATCTGCGTTGCGGCAGATCGGTGTCATGATGGAAACCCCGCAGTTCTATCCTCATCTGTCGGGGCGAGGCAATCTGCGAGTGCTGGCGCGTTTGTCTGGTTGTCGCGATGAAACGATGATCGATTCATTCCTTGAGCGCGTTGGGCTGTCTTCCAAGTCGGCGGAACGCGTCTCGACTTACTCGCGGGGCATGCGGCAGCGGCTGGGGGTCGCAGCGGCCGTTCTCGGCCAACCACGGCTTGTGATTCTGGATGAACCGGCCAACGGGCTTGATCCCGCCGGCATCGTGGAAATGCGTGACTGGCTGAGGGAGATGACTTCACAGGAGGAACGTACCGTTCTTATTTCCAGCCATCAGATGGGGGAGATGGAGCGCATTTGTGATGTCGTCACCATTATCCAGAAGGGCGCCATTGTTGCGACAGGCCGTCCGGAGGATCTGGTCAGAAACAAGAACTCGATCACTGTCCGTACACGCGCCCCGCAAGCCGCGGTGGAGACTCTACGTCGGGTGCAGGGCATCGACAAGATCGAGGTCGTTTCAGCGGATCAGGTGCGGGTCAAAACAGAATCACTGTCATCCGGGGAGATCAACCGGGTTCTTGTCCTCGGGGGTGTCGAAGTGATCGCAATCGCAAAGGAGAAAGAATCACTCGAGGACGTGTTCTTCCGTCTGATAGGGGATAGCCGGGATGTGGCGTGATGCCTGTCGTGTCATGAGCACGGAATGGCTGAAGCTTCGCCGCTCGCGAGCGACGGCGACCGGATTGGTGGTCTACGTTGCTGTGCTGGGTGTGCTTTACGCGGTGTACGCCATTGCTTCGCTTCGTTCGTTTGCCGGCATCAGATCGGGATTCTATGTTGCGGGTGCCGTTCTGTCCACCGCCACGACGCCACTGGCATTTGTCGCTGCAATGCTCGTGACATTCTCGATCGGACGCGAGTTCTCGCAGGGCACCATTCACAACGTCTGGGCAAGACCGCTCACAAGGCAAGGTTGGCTGCTGGGGAAGACCATTTCGGCGGCTTCCCATCTGGCTGTCTTCGGACTACTGACGCTTGTCCTTGTAATTGTTGCAGCAGGCATCCAGCTCGGGTTCTCAGATCTGATGGAGAAGGACTTTCTGATTCATACAGGGGCGGCGTTGTGGGGGCATCTCGCTCTGACCGTGTGTCTGACGTGGCTGGCGCTAAGCGCGGTCGTGGTGTTCGCAGCCGTCCCGGCGTTATCCATCGGTTCTCCGGGTGGTGCCTTCGCCGTTTCGTTGATCGCCGGTTTTATCTGTCAACTGCTCGATGGCTGGGATCCGATCAAACCGTTCCTGATCTCGACCTACCTGTCGTTGCCGTTGGACCAATTCGTTGCCATGTCAAAAGGACTGCCCCTGCCGCAGGCGTGGGGAACACTGCTCACGACCTGTCTCTTCGGTTTGGCCGCGTGGATTGCAGTTGGCTGGCTGTGGGCGTGGGTGCTTGTCCGCCGGAAAGAGGTGTTGAATTGATGTGGGAGTCGAATTGCACCGCAGAGAGAGAGCATTCTCCTGAAAGACAGTCCCCGGCTGTGCGTTTTGTCCGGAGTGTACTGACCACACTCAGTGTGATCTGCGGAGTTGCTGTTCATCTGGCAATGGCCGGCCAGAATGACTTCTCGTTGTCAAAGCTGGCTGTGCCGGGGGAAGTCCTTGGACTCGTACCCGCCGACTTGGATGCAGACTCGCTTCAGGATCTTGTCATCTTCCATAAGAAGGGGCTCCCGCCCCAGGAGTCGCGCTGGGTCTCGGTGTTCTGGCAGGGGGCTAACGGCACATTCGGAACCGCGCCAGATCAGACTTGGGAGCTGGATACGCTCGCAACCGTGGCGGACGTCGGGAATATCGACACTGACCCGAAGCTGGAAATCTGTTACCTGACGTCAAAGGATGTTCGGTACTACAAACTCGACGGCCGGCGCTATTCTGAACGCAATTCCGAGCTTTTCCCCTGCACAACCCTGACTGTTTTCCCATCCAGGAGCCAGTTGCCGATCGCGGATTTTGTCCGCGA
Organism: Candidatus Zixiibacteriota bacterium; assembly: GCA_036170655.1. Lineage (GTDB taxonomy): Bacteria > Zixibacteria > MSB-5A5 > WJJR01 > WJJR01 > JACRMA01. The sequence goes on from JAVHPP010000050.1 coordinate 17,267, forward strand.
CTGGGATGAACGCCCAGGCGATGAGGTGGCGGTTTTCGACTTCAACGGACTTGCAATCCACCGGCCGGATCCTCACGGGCATTTCTCCCCCGGTTCAGTCATGCGCATCGATCTGCAGACGCATCTCAGAACCTCGCCTGTCGAGACCGATCGCGACCGTATCTCCGGCGTGGAGGCGTCATTCGTTTTCCCCGATATTACGATCGCCGACTACAATGGCGACAAGTCTGCTGATATCATCGCGACGCTGGAAGACCGCTTGCAGATCTATCCGCAATCGGCGGAAGGCGTCTTCTCGCGCGAACCCGCAGCGAGCATCGCGTTCGATGTCCGAACCGAGGAAGAGAAGCAGCAAGAAAACTCCGAGCTTCGAACCGTCGTGGCCGATCTGAACAAGGATGGCTTTGCCGACGCTGTGGTCTCCAAGATGACTGCCAAGGGGCTTTCCAGCTTCCGCAGTGTCCTGAGTATCTTCTGGGGAAGGTCCATCGGCTATGCGAAGATTCCCGATCAGGTGCTCATCTCCGAAGGGTCGGCGTCGGCAACGATGGCCATCCGCGACGTCAATGGCGACGGCTGTCTCGATCTCGTTGTGCCCTCGCTGCGTCTCTCCATTGTTGCCATCATCAGGATATTGATCACACGCAACGTCCCCGTGACCTTCAACATCTTTCTCTGCCACGACGGTCAGCGCTATTCCGACCGGCCTGATTTCGAGAAGGAAGTGAACTTCAAGGTCGATCTGTCGGGGGAATCGGATACACAGGCGATGACGCTGGATGGCGATTTCGATGGGGACAAGATCAACGATTTTGTGCTGGCCACGGGCGACGACGAACTATCCATCTTCCTCGGCGCTCAATCAAACGACAAGGATCTGTTCTCGCGGAAACCAGCGTCCGAAATCACTGCCGATGCGTTTGGTGACCTGATCTCGCTCGACTTGAATCACGATGGATATTCCGACATGATCCTGCATTACCCAAATACAAAGGACCGCAAGGGACTCGTAGAAGTGCTGATCAACCGGAAGACTGTTAGCGGCGCAACGCACTGATTCAGTGCCCCGATGACGCTGAGTCGCCAGGGATCAATGGCGCAGCCGCGCCAGCAGCAGACGCCGCTCTTCGGGGGTGGTACGCTGATCCAGAAGTGGATAGAGGAAGTTTTTCTCGCGCATGTCGTGGTGCTCGAGCAGGCGTTTCAATTCATACTCACGCTCGATCAACTGAATGATCTTGCGCCCATCCAAGGCATCCGCCGCAGCCAGCACATCCATCAACGCCGATATCTCCTGGAGGAAGCTGCGAATCTTGTTGTGCTCGGCGAGAAACAACTCCACTGTCCCGCCGGGTGGGAGCGGGCCGCGCGACGCGTAGAGTGTGAGCAGATGCTGTTCCTCATCGGTGGCGTGTCTGGCCAGCCCGGACGAGAATTCCCGCCAGGATAAGACAGCGTCGTCTATCTTGCCCAGTACCATGCCGACTTGATGTTCTGCCAGCTTTCCGTCGAGGGCCCGGTGCAGATCCATAAGCACAAGAAACGATTCCTCAGATTCCGCCATGCACACCTCCGGTCTTCTATGTCAACGATAGCGTGGGGCGGTGTGGCTGGCAATGGCGATCTCCGTCAGGGTGTCTGATGCGGCCCCCGCATCGAAGGGCCGGGCGACACTCTCTCCTGCCGGGCACCGACCAAACACGACAAGCATGGTTCACACTCTTCATTGAAGCAGGTGGCGAAAGCGTGTGTGATAACTTGACTGACAGCGGGAAGCACAGGTAACTTGTCATCCACGGGGCTATTTACGGGAGGTCAACTTTGCGTGCATTGACAGGTATTCTTGTTGTGGCGGTGTTATTGGCCGGTTGCGGCGATGAGACAACAATCAACAACTACTACCTGACTCCCAACGGCGCCATCACAGGCTGGATTACCCCAGTCGATCCGGGGACAACGGTGATGACAGCCGACAGCGCCCATGTCGCTCTGATCGACGCCAATGGATTCTTCCTGCTCGATTCTCTCTCCCCGGGTATCTACCACATTGTTGTCCGTCCACTTCATTACTCCCGGCGTGAATTCACTGGAATTACGGTCATTGCGGCCTTGGCACAATCTTTGGGTAAGATCAAGCTGGCAACCCTGCCCTATCCGGTGTTTATGACGAAACCGGCTGACGGCGACGATTCTGTCAGTACGAATGCGTACATCTACCTGTACGCCGACGAACCGTTGAACTTGGATGATCTTGTTGCGGCCGCGTCGTTCACGCCGCCGCTGCAGGGAACGTGGCAAGGGAAGGGAGAATTCCCCAAGGAACTATTCGTCGTGACCGCTCAACCAATTCCCGGCGTGATTCCGTCGTCACCTGGGGTCCAACCTCCTGCCGCCGAGGGGCTGTCGATGGCTGTTGGTGGAGCGTCGTATTTCTTCCAGCCATCGGAGCCGATGCGTCTCAGCACAACCTACCATGTTCGCATACCATCATCGGTGCGAACGCTGAGTGGGGATTCGCTGGAAGCACCTCTTTCATTTCAGTTTGCCACAGAACCGCTGGGATTCACCATGCCGCATTTTGGTGAGGGAATCATGGGGGGTGTGCCTCTATGGAGCTTCAGCCTGATGATGAACTTCAATGCGGAAGTGGACGTGGATTCTCTGGTGAAGGCCGTGTCCTTCACGCCGCCGATCGAAGGGATCTGGGTGGACGTTGGGACTGCTTATCGGGGGGTCTACTACGAGTTCCTGCCCACCATGGGTAGTCCTCTGCAGGCGCAGACGGAATACATGATGATCGTCCGCGATGACGTGGCGCTGGTCGATGACCTGCGGCTGCAAAGACCCGATACAGTCCGGTTCACGACGGAGCCCTATGGTGTCATCGACGCCTACCCGCGCAATGGCTCCCGTGTCTACAATCCATTCCACACAATTGGTCTCAGTTTCAACGCGGAGATGGACACTTTATCGCTCCGGACGGCGTTCAGCATGTACGATGTTGCCACCGACACGGTCGTGACGGGTTTCTTCCGGTGGGCGATCGGGACACGGCGCATGGCGTTTGACATCAGTGGGGATTTGCGGACGGGCGCCGTCTACCGCTATACTCTGGGTCGCGCGGCGCAGACGGCGTCAGGACAGGCGTTGACACACGACTTCACGGCCGTTTTTGCCGTAGAATAGTGTTGCCGGGCTGATGTTCCCCCGTTCAGGAGGATGGGGAAACGAAAGCAGACGAAAACGGTCAACAAAATCACAAGGAGGATGAAACCATGGAGTTGTGTGAATCGTTGAAGGCCGAACATGACGTGATTCTCCATGTCATAGATTCCATTGAAAGGGAAGCGGCGCAGGTCGAAGCCGGTGGCGACGTCAGGCACGAGTTCTTTGCCGATGCAATCGCCTTTGTCCGCGAGTTTGCCGACGGAGTGCATCATCAGAAGGAAGAAAAGATTCTCTTTCCACGGATGGTCGAGGCTGGTGTTCCCAAAGAGGGAGGACCAATCGGCGTCATGCTCTACGAGCACGATGAGGGCCGGGCCCACATCCGTGCCATGAATGCCGCGCTGCCCCAAGCCGCTGGCGATGGCGAAGCCCGTCGCGTGCTTATCCGCGAGGCGCGCGGATATGTCAGTCTCCTGCGTGCGCACATTGAGAAGGAAAACATGATCCTTTTTCCCATGGCGGATCGTGTGTTTGATCAGGCCGAGAAGAGCGCGATCCGGGAGGCATTCACGGAGGCCGAGACCAATGACCGGCAGGTCACAGAGAAGCGACGCCAGTGGGCGGAGGCTCTGCGCTGAAAAAGTTCAGTTTGCGATGCCTGGCATGACGGCTCGAACCCATGAGCAGAACACGAGACGGCATGACCGGTGCAGAGTCATTTCCATGTGGCGGTGAAGCAGCCGGAAGCACCGATGGCGGCTGGAGGACAGCAGTCCGGCGCATCGCCGGGCTCCCTTTCTGCGGTCATCGGTCGTCACAGAGGCATCTCATACATGCGGTACGTCTTGTACCGCTTGTGCCCGAGGTTCTCGGCGACCCGGTTCATCATATCATTTGTTTCGAGAATCCAGGACGTCTCTGCCGCGTGATAACCTGCTGCCGGTCCGCGCAAATAGGTTTCGTGATACAGGAGATTGTCGATACCGCGCTTTTGGTATTCCGGGAGCACGCCCATGACCAGCACGCGCACCTGCGAGACGGTCTTCCGGACTTTCAGCAGCCACAAGAGTTTGATCAGACCAAATGGCAGCAGCCGTCCCTTGAGATGGATTAACACCTGGTTGATGTCGGGGAGCGCCAGAGAAAAACCCACGGGCTGGCCATCGACTTCGGCAAAGTAGACCAGGCGCGGGTCCACGATCTGTTTGAGATCCTTTGCCAGGTGAAAGAACTCGGCGTCGGTCATCGGCACGAACCCCCAGTTCGGCGCCCACGCACGATCGTAGATGGATTTGACCAGCCGTACTTCATCGTCAAACCGCGTCATGTTGATCGTCCGGATTGTGGCGCCCGATCGTTCGCGGATGCGTTCGATCAGCCGGCTGACACGATCGGGAATTGGCACAGAGTCGTGCGCGTAGTAAGCGTAGAAGTCCATGACCTTGGTCAGCCCGAAGCGCTCGGCAAATTCGAGATAGTACGGCGGGTTGTAGGTCATCATCACAACAGGAGGGCTGTCGAAGCCATCGACCAGGAACGCGATTTCGTGATTTGTTGTGAAGTTGGCCGGGCCGCGCATACGTTCCATGCCACGGTCCTTTAGCCACTGGGTGGCCTGCCTGTACAATGCCTCGGCAATGTCATAGTCTTTCTCACATTCGAAGAAGCCAAAGAATCCCGTTTTCTCGTTGTGCACCTCGTTGTGCCGGTGATACACGTGGGCTGTGATCCGCCCGACACAGCGACCGTCGCGGCGGGCGAGAAACAACTGCACGTCGGCGTTGTCGAAGAATGGATTCTTCTTGGGATCAAAGAAGTCCCGCCGCTCGATTCGCAGGGGACAGACCCAATGCGGATCATTTGCGTAGAGGCGTTCCGGCAGGCGCAGGAAGGCCTTCTTTTCAGCGGCCGTGGTGACAGGAATGATCTCGACAGGACTCATGTTGTCTTCATTGCAGAATGTTCACGGGCACAAATCCAAGCTCATTTCCCGGCAAAACGTCATCCCACCTACGGGAAATCGGCGAAAAAAGGCAATGGGAATCGGCCGGTGTGCCTGGATCTATCCCGTGGTTTTCAGGAGCGCCGTGAGTTTCGCGGCGTCCTCTTGCAGGATGCGCATCTGTTCAGCATGATTGTGCGTCCCACGTGAGCCGTCGACTTCGAGCGCCCGAAGGTGGCGACGGATCGGTTCCAGGGCGGTCTCCCGTTCCGATGTTGTTGGTGCGGCTCCAACTTGAGCGACAAGAGAGTCGACTGTTTGCCGCAGGGACGCAAACTCCGCGAGCCATTGGCGGTGGCGGTCGGCGTATGTGTTGTCATGACAATCGGCGCACCGTTGCGATGGCGGCCGGACAATCTCGTGGTCAGGCCGCTCGTGGCAATCACGGCAGGTGGCACCCGCGGCAATCATCACGTCGGGTGTGCCCGCCGGCAGGTCATTGGATTTCGCGTTCAAGATTGCCTCTTGGGTCGTATGGCAGTATCCGCATGACCGCTCGGTCTGCGAGTGGTGGCAGGCGAGGCAGTCGCTCTTCTGCACGATGAGTTCACCGTGCCGGCGCTGGTTCGAATGGCACCGGGTGCACGTTTGCTGCGCGTTGATGAGGTGGCGTCGGTGTGAATACGTCAGCCCAAAAATCTGCGCATTGATCTCTTCGATGCCGAGGTGGCAGTTGATGCAGTTCGACGGGACAACTCCGCTTTCCCTCTGAATTTCCGTCAGCTCGTACCCCGGTTTCGCCATCTTGTAGAATTGGCCCAAGCGGCTGTAAGCGGCGTCCAACAGCCGGTCGGCGTACATGATGTTGTGAATCGGTTTGCCCTGGTGGACCATGTCATAGTTGTACTTCGCCTCGCGCAGGAGCGAGTCGGCTGCCGGAATGGCCCTCAGGTGACGGGAAACCGTAATCAGTTCGGTGGCGTCGGCCAACGCCCGTCCAACCAAATCCAGTTTATTCTGTGCGGATTTCTTCCAGTTGTCCAGAAGCCGGCCGTAGCCTTTCCCGTGGCATGATTCGCAGCTTTCGCCGGATGCAATGAACGTCTTGCCTGTGAACCCGACGCTGTCGGTCGTGGTGTGTACGATGTGGCATCCCTGACAGGAAATGCCCTTTGCGTACATGGGGTTGGGCTGGTCTGGCACACCAATCCCCCCATGACCGGTGAACAGGTCCTTCTGTGCCTCGTGGAATCCTTCGTGACAGGTTTGACACTCGGGGATCACTCTGTCCTTGAACGTCGATTTATGCTGCATGGAGAGGTGGCACTGATTGCATTCGATCTTGTGTTCCGTAATGTGCTTCGAATGCATCAGAGCTGTGCTATCGTACTGATTCAACCGTTCGCGGTCCCAGTGACACGAGTAACAGCGTTCACGCGGCACCGCGCCGTCACCGACGACCATGGTGCCATGGCATTTGACACAGTCGATCTGTCGCCGGATGACCTCCATGTGGTCGAACTTCGGTGGTTCCTGTCCGGCCACGGTAGTTGGCGGATCGTGGCAGATTGTGCAGCGGGCCTTGTTGTTCCCCTGTTCGTCGAGCTTGAAGTGGCAGATAATGCAACTGTTCTCCGTGACCGTCATGTGTTCGCCCTGCACAATCTGGGAATGACAAGATGTGCACCGGAGCTTCTTGCCTCGTCGCATCTCCACCAGGTGGGGGGTGTGGTCGAAGTTGACCTTCTTGAACATCACCCGTCCGTGCAGGAGCCGCTCCGCGTGGCAACCGGATCGCAGGCAGGACTCGTCGAAGATTTCGGCCCACGGTTTCGACCGGCGGTACGAGTTCGTCCAGTATTTCACGAGTTGATTGAGGTCGCGCAGCTTTCCCTTGACGACGTTCGAGTATCCCGGTTCATAGTGGCATTCACGGCAGGGAACGTTGTGATGTGACGATGAAGCCCAGGCATCGTAAAAGGGCTGCATGTAGTGACAGGTTGTGCAGAAATCCGACCGGTTGGTGAATTGCACGGCCCCGACAAACAGCAGTGCGGCAGCCAGCCCCGCGATCAGCGCCCCCAGTCCCGCTCGACGAATCCAAACCCTGGTCATATTTCCGATTCTCTTTCCAGAACGCTGATGGGTACGGTTTTAACGATACCCGAATACTTCCGCCCAAATGATCAGCAAAATTAGCGCCAGACCCAGTGACAGTGCTATCCCGCCAAAAACCCTCAAGCCGCGCACGACCATTGATGGCAGCGGCTCGGCCAGATGCTTATCCAGCTCGTTGGCGGCCACCAGGGCTTCGTACTCACGTGGCCGGTCGGTCTTGAACTCCTCCAGCGGCACACGTCCCGTGAAGATCACCGTGTCCATGGGGAACTTGTCCGGCCGGAAGTGCGTGTTGAAGAAATGCACCGTGAAGATGAATCCGACCGCAAGGAGCGCCTCATCTGAGTGGATAATGGTTGCGATATTGATGAATGGACCCGGCAGGATCCGTGTAAAGAGCTCGGGAAACCACAGGAGCAGTCCGGTACAGCCGATGACCATGACGCCCCAGAAGACGGCAAAATAGTCGAATTTCTCCCAGTATGTCCACCGCCCATAGGCCGGACGCGGGCCCAGCCCGATGAACCACTTGAAGGTGGCTATGAATTCCCGCCCGTCGGTCCGGTTTGGCAGCATAGAGGTCGGGCCAGTGAGGAATCCCTTCCATGTTTTTCCTGCAGCGCGCTTCTGACGGATGACGTCTGCAATATGTGCACCAAAATAGAAGAAAGTGATCAACGCACAGATGCGATGGATGTATCCTGCCGATTCGAATCCCCCTAGGATGCGCGACATCCAGCGCGCCCACTCCAAGTACGAGAATTTCAACGTCATGCCGGTGAGCGCCAGCCCCAGGAAACTGACTATGACGAGGATGTGCAGCTGACGCTGACGGCGTGTGAACCGCCGGTACTCGAGCCCGTGCGATTCGACCGCTTGCCGGCGGCGCTGCTTCATAGTCTGGAAGGCGCGTGGGAGCCACAAGATCGTATGTGCACCCGCAACGATCAGTGTGCCCACGAGCAGGGACGTCATGAACCAGAATGTGTAGAACAGCGCCGGATACTTGCGCCGGTCGTGATGGGTGGCGTGTGTCAGATAGCCGGCGAACTGGCGATGGGAACCGGGATGACACTGGCCGCAGGTCTTGACGATATTCTGGCGGGATAGGTGCGACCTCGGATCATCGGGGGGCAGGATGTCGTGGGACCCGTGGCAATCGTAGCACTTGGCCGCCGCCGTGTATCCCAACTTGGACACCTTGCCGTGGAATGTTTCGAAGTACGTCGCGGTGACGTCTGCGTGGCAGCGGCCGCACTGATTCATGATGCTGAGTTTGAACCCTTCGTTATCCGTGCGGGTGATCGTGTGCGATGAATGGCATTCATTGCAAACCGGAAGCGGTTTGTCTGTTTTGGCGACGGTCGGCGAATGGATACTCTGCGTGAACTGCTCGAAGATGCCGTTGTGGCAGCGCGCGCATGTTTGCGCAACATTGTTGCGGTTGACGCTGGATGCGGGATCAGTGTGCGGCAACTCATGGTGCGCCGTGTGGCAGTCCGTGCACATAGCCGTGACCACCAGCCCGCTTTCCAGCAGTCCCTTCCCGTGAATACTTTCCACGTAGTGGCTGACGATGTTGCGCTCACTCCCCGTGTAGCGAACGGCTGCTTTGTTCCCCTCGCGATGGCATTGGCCGCACAAGTCCGGCACATGCGTGGGATAAGTAGGGGAGTGGATATCGCGGCGGGCGCGTATCCCGTGGGTTCCATGGCAATCGCGACAAATTGGCGCCATCGGATCACCACGGTCGGCCAATTTGCCGTGAGTGCTGGCTGCATAGGTCTTGACCACCTCCGCATGGCAGATGGAACAGTCGACCTTGCCGGTAATCGTGGCGCAGGGGCGCTCTGCGACGGGGCTGGCGCCGGTGTGACACTGCGCGCACGCCGTGCTGTGGTGAATGGAATTACGGACCTCGACCGTATCGATGGTCAAAGAGATCGTATCTTTGTCTCGAATGGTCGTGAGTCCCGGTTTGACATGGCATGCCATGCAGTCGCGATCGGCCATCCCCAATTCATAAAAGATCTTTCGCACACGGTGAGGGGAATGGCAGTCGACGCATACTGGGACCTTGCCGGGCTGGCGTTTCCACAGTTCCCCGCGAATGACTTTCTGGTGAACCTGTTCAATCAGCCCGTGACACTTCTCGCACGTCTTCGGAACATTGTCGCGAGAGATGCTCGACCGTGGATCGGTGTGTGGCAGCACGTTGTGAGCCGTATGGCAGTCGGAGCATACCGCTGTGACCGTCAGCCCGCGTTTGAACAGACCCTCGCCGTGCATACTCTCGGAATAGTGTGTGAGAATACTGTCCTGAGGGATGTCATAAGTTCTTGTAACCGCGGTCCCTTCCTTGTGGCAGCGTCCGCAGACATAAGGGACATTGAATTTGGCGACACGGGACTCCGGTGATTGAACTCGCGCGATGTCATGTGACCCGTGGCAATCCCAGCACTGGGGCGCCAGTTTAACGCCAGTCTCGGCCAGCTTCCCATGCACACTGCCTTCGTAGATGCCGGCAATGTCCTCATGGCAGGATGCACACGCCACCGGTGCAAGTTTGGTCTTGTGAGGGAAGTCTGTTCCTGACAGATCAGTGTGACATGTCACGCAATCGAGGTCACCGTGAATGGACTTGCGAAACGCATCGCGATCGACGAAGAGCGACGTTTGGTGGCCGGGACGCTCCGATTTCAAACTGGGGTCCTCGTGGCAACTCAGACAATCATCAGCGGATTGCGCGTACACGACATGGCAGGCCGCACAAGCCGTCATGGCCACGACAATCCATGTCACAATCTGTACCATCTTCGTCGAATATCGTCTCAGACCAGCGATCATGCGGGGTCATCCCATCGATGCAGGATAGCCGTGACCGTGAGACGCTTCATGCACGAGGTTCCGTCTCTGTCCTCTCCGGATCGGTTGTCCCGGTGGCCTGGTCTGTCGGTTGCGGGCCGGCCATTCGCCGGTACCAAGCGGGATGCTTCTCCCGGAGGATGTGCTCTGTCATTTTGCCGTCCATCCAGGTCAGGCTCATCGGGAACTCATCGGGATGGAAGATAACAAAGAAGAAGTGCCACACGATGATTGCGAGGGTCGCCAGCCACGCCTCGTAGTAATGAACGGTCTCCGACGCAATGACCACCCAGCTTGGCATCATCCGTGTGAAGGCCTCGGGAAACCACAAGACCAGGCCGGTGGCGATCATCACGACCGTGCCCCAGACCAGTGCCCAATACTCCGCCTTCTCCGTGTAGTCGTAGCGGTCGAAGTCTGGTTTGACCGGAGACCATCCAAGATGGTGGCGTATGTTCTGCCATGCCTGCCGGACGTCCGACAGTCTTGGGATCAGATGATAGAGTTCCGTGCGTCCACGACGGGTGGCCATGAGAAACACCACGTGGTAGGCCGCCGCCCCCGTCATGAGCATTGCCGCCACCCGATGAATGACCCCGCGGATGCCTTCGGTCAGACCAACGAAGTTCATCGGTCGCGACCACCATGCGTCCGGGAAGCGCAGAGCGAATCCGGTGATGACCAGAATGATGAAGGACAGCGCTAACGTGATGTGCTGTATCACCATGCTGCGCGAGAAACGTTCATAGGTGACCTGAGTGACCTCTGTTTGCCTCTTGCGGCGGATGTAGTGGAGGATGATGATCCCATTGTGCAACGCCATCCCGCCGATCAACACCACGATGAGCGGGATATAGATCGTCTCGATGATCCCCTTTAAGCTGTCGCGCGCGCCGAGGACCGCTTCGTGCGTGTAGGAGGCCGCGAATGTTGCGGTGGCCTTCGGATGACACTTCTGGCAGGTGGCGACAATGTGTCCCGGTGCAATGGAACTGGCGGGGTTAGTCGATGGGAGAATATCGTGGGCACGGTGACAACTGATGCAGTTGGCGGCCTTTGTGGAGCCGCGGCGGATCGCCATGCCGTGATAGGAGTCCTGATAGCTTGAGATGCGTCCGCCCTTGAGTCCGTACTTGGCGACCAGATCACGGTTGTTGTGACATTTGGCGCAGACGTAATCCGAGAGATTCGTGACGTTCACCGGCGAGTCCGGCCCGGATGGCGCCAGAATCTCGTGCTCGCCATGGCAGTCGGTGCAATTCGGTGAGTCCGTCACGCCACCCGCGAGCGCTTGCCCATGAATTCCACGACGGTACTGCGCGTAGATCTCGCCGTGACACTGGCCACACGTTGCGGGAATGTTGTACTTATTGACCTTTGACTGCGGATCGCTTGCACGCTTCAGATCGTGCGTACCGTGACAGCTGTTGCAAGTGGCGGCGCTCAGCACGCCTTCGTTGATCCGCTGGGAATGTATCCCTCCGAGATAACGCCCGTATGCATCCACCAGACGCACATCGGTGCCCGCACCGGCTGCCAGGCGGCTGTGGCACGCCGCGCACGTGCGGGGGAGATTCTGCGGGTGGACCATCGACTGCTTGTCGCTCGCTGGGCGGATGTCGTGCGTGCCATGGCAGGAGGCGCAGGTCGGGGCCACAACGTCGCCGTGACGTTGCGCCGCCGCCTGCCCGTGCCAACTCGTCGCGAATTGCGCCGCAATGTCCTCGTGGCATGATCCGCAGTGGACCGGCGCCAGTTTCTCGGCGTGAGGGAAATCCGTGACGTTGGCCAGTTCGGAATGACAATCCACACAGGTCATGCCGCCATGTGAAGACGCAGCCAGCGTCTGCCCGGTGACGACCAGAGACTCAGCCCGACTTCCCTGATCCTCGAATAGGGAACGGTCCGCATGACAATCATCGCACGCGACACCACCAGCCAACGCGGCTCTTGTGCACACAAACATGATCAAGAGCAGGAGTTTGCACAGATTGCCGGCCAGCCGTGTCGTGGCGGCTAAGGCTGCCCATCGCCGTGTGATCCAGTTATCGCCTGATCGGGACATCGTTATCTCAGGGAGTCAGCCAGCCAAGACCGGCTGACCGTCAGTCTCGGAGGAGGGAACAGCCGTTCTCCGGAAGCAGGCGGTACATTCATCACGGGCCCAAATATAAGGGAGCGCCCCGGTCACACATGCGAAATAATTCACCAATTCTGTCACATTCTCTCCCTCTCCGAGAATCCAGAGCGGTACCACACATTCAAAGCGGAAAGATTAAAGCGTCACGACACGCCATGATCGGACGTGACGACTGCACGTGACAATCCTGAGGGCAGAGATTGAAGCGACTTAGCTGCCGTTCTTGGCGTGGCACTGATCGCAGCCGTCACCCGGGATGGCGGCCGCTGGATCCCAGCGCAAGGCAAACGAATGGCTGTTCCCGTGCGCCTGATGACAGCTCAAGCAGAACACACCGTTCTTCGCCGGGTCGACAACCATGGCATCGGTGAAGTTCACCGCGCCGTCATTCACAAACCGCAGGCGCGGTGTGGCTCCGAACCCGACGCCGGCACCGGTGGCCCAGTGTGCTGGATCGGTCGTCCCGCGCACAGCGCCCTGCGCGATGTTATTAGTGGACAGGCGCTCGCTTTCATAGGAGGGATGGCGGTTGTGCCAGCCGTTGCCATCGGGGTCGGTGTAGTATTCCCCGGTGAACACGTGGTGGCAGTCGACGCACATGTTCGTGACTTCCCGCAGATTGTCCGTGTTATCGGTACCATAAGCAACATTGGACGCTTCGTAACGCTGGAGTCCCGTCGCAGTGGCCGCTTCCAAAAGGCCGAACGGAGGCTCGCCACCCGGATACGATGCCCATTGCAGATTACGCGCACGGCCATTGCCATGCGGGTTGTGGCAATCGATGCATGTGACGGAGGCCGTGGCGAAAGTCCCCCCGAAGTGGCAACGATCGCAAAGAGCCGATCCCTCAATCGACTGCCCACGATCGAGCGAGTGTCCGCGCGGGTTGCGGGTTCCGACGGCGTCAAAGAACCCGGCGGATCGCTCGGTCAGTCCGTTGACGTCGGCGCCCATCACATCAGGAATTCCTGTCTGGCCGTTGTGACAGGTGAGACACAAATCAATCGGGTCTGGGGTCTTTAGGAGTTTCGGTCCGCCCACGAATTGCTGCGGGTATCCGCCAAATGGGTCGGGACTCAGTTCTTCCCCGATCGGGTGTTGCTTGGACTCGTGCATGACGTGGCAGTCGGAGCAACGGAGCGTGGCCCCACTGTGATACGTGCTTGTGGCGCTGGTGATACCTGATGGTGACTTGGCAGTTGCTGCGGCGGCATGAATCCGCCGTAGGGTGACGCTCCCCTGCGGGCCGGTGGCGGCCTCAATTGACGAAGAGCCAGAGGAGAGAGTCAAAAATCCACCAAGAATCACTGTTAGAAGCAAGATCAGTTTGTACATGTTTCATCTCCGTCGCGGGAAGAAGCAGCGATCTGTTGCTGATGAGAGAGTGATCGTCATGCTCTGTTCTGCCTCTTGGATCATGGGCGACTTCTGTGGTGGAAGGGCGTCCTCGCTGTTGCGGGGGCGCCCTTCGCACGTCCTTTGCGAACTCTGTCAGTCCGATTAGCCTTGGACATGACAGGACTTGCACAGATTACGATACTGAGAGCCGGCTCCCTGCTCGTCGATCGCCACAGTTCCCGCGGAATCTGGGTAGATCAAACCATACGCCCGCTGGTTGCCGTGGCCTTTGTGACAGGAGAAGCACGACGGGGTCAGGTCGGCCGGAGCCGCCGCCCACGCCACGCCTTGGGTTCCCCAGTCCATGCTGGCGCTCATGACCTTGACGCGATACGGATCGCTCTTGAAATGCGTCAGGCTGGAGTGCCCGCCGCCGAGGGCGCCGATATTGGCGTCGGCCGTCGGGTGACGGAGCCACTCTTCGCCGGCCGCGCCGAGCTGGTTGCGCATATTCGCATCCGCAGACGAGCCGTGGAAGTTGGTGTGACAGGACTTGCAGAACTCGCCGTAGTACGACTTTGTCTGGTCCGGCTCGTTGAAGTCCACGTTCCCGATGTCGTAGTGATTGCCGCCGGTGGCTGTACGCTCGAACACATCAACGACCGACGTGTCGGTGGAAACGGCGTAAGAGATGCTGGCGCCATCGTGGTACAGATTCCGGTAGGGGTTGGAGGCTCTGGCGCCACCGCGACCGTGTGCCGAGTGACAATCGATACACTCCAAACCATCAGGGTTGGTGAACGCGCCGCCCGGAGCCATTGCGGCCGATCCCAGCGTGTGCCCATCGGCCGGATAGTACGGGCCGGCGCTGGTCGTGATGTTTAACCCGCCAGCCTGACGGCCAAGCGCCGGCGCTGTTCCGCCGTTCGCTTCCATAACATCAGGAGCGAACGCTGTGTTGTCATGACAGGTCAGGCACAGAGCATTGGGTTCGTTGCGCAGTAAAAAATTATACGGCGCCGCGCCGCCGAGGTTGGTGTAAGTTCCACCGCCGTTGGCGTTGTACCCATGTTGCATTGAGCCGTGCATGACATGGCACTCGGCACAGTTCAATGTGCCCTTGTAGTGATAATCGCCGGCCACCGCGACCGTCGCGGCGACGAACGCCAGCGCGGCGACCAGTACTGCAACTTTCCTCATACAAACCTCCTTGGGTTGATGGTGATGAACGTTAGGTTTCACACCGGTCATTTCTCGGTTTCTGGATCTGCGGCGACGGGTTGCGAACCGGCGCGATCGGCTTTCGCCAAAACACCCGGGAGGACATACTCCTGGACACGGCGTCCCACCCGTTCCGCGACAAAAATGTTGTCCACGCCATTGCCGCTCAGCGCCGACGGATAGCGCAAGTTTCCGGGTGCCTGTCCGTATCCGCCGATGTAGCCCAAATACTTGCCGTCGGCGGCGTAGTGCTTGACCGCCTGACGCAGGGCATCAGCCACCCAGAACGTTCCATCCTCAGCGAAGAGCAACGACGCGGGATACGAAAGGTCTGCGCCCGCGACCTCATGTCCACCAAAGCTTACAGACAACTGGCCCGTTGGATTGTATATCCGGACTGCCGGAGTGCCCTTGTAGTCGAGCACCGCCACCCGGCCATCGGGTGCCACTGACATGCCGGTGATGCATTCAATTTTCTCGCTGGCGGCGTCAATGAAGACCTCGCAGGGACCGCCACTGGCAAGACGACGGATGACGCCGGCGCGATCACCCGCGACACTGGCATAAAGCCATCCGGCGCTGTCGACGCCCAACTTCTCAGGACGGAGTGAGATATCCTGCCATCCCGCACACACGAGGATGTCGATCTGTTCGAGGACTTCGCCACGGATGTTGAGGACGTCGATGGTCCGCGAAAAGAAATCGGTGATGAAGATCTCGCCCGCGGGAGTGATGGCGATCGCATTTGGCTCACCGGCGATGCGCTGCTTGGTCTGGGCGTCAGTGATCCAGTGAGTGAAGGAGAAACGAGGGAAGCCGGCGGAGTCGATTACATCGATGGAGTGCCGGGCGGCATCAAGCACATAAATCTCATGGGAGACAGGGTCAGGGGCCATTCCGGTGATTGATTGGAACCCGGCTGCCCCCACCGGATCGTAATAGATGTTATTGACCATCCATGGACTGGTTTGCGCTGCCACGGGCACTGCAAGAGTGAGAGCCAAGAGCAAGGAGCCCGCGATGGCGGTCAACTTGAGCATCTTCACGAGGCGCCACGGCACCGCTGATATAGTGAAATTAGTCACATGAGTGGCGATGGCATTACGCTCCCGGTTTATTGTTCCCCTGCCGTTTCCATGCCAACTTTAATATCAAGTAGTGATTTTTGTCACATGTCGCCGTACGTGTGTCATTTTCAGCATCCGGAGTCTGTCTTCCTGTGTCTGCGCTTCAGTCTGAATGACTAACCAATACAACGTCTGAGTATAAAACTCTTGGTGGGTTCATCACCCACGTCAACTACAATCCCTAAATTAGGCGAATGCCGAGGAAAGTCAACCAGAATTGTGAATTCATTCACACTTTCTGACAACTTCTGTCAAGTGTGAAGCGCAGGTCAGCGGCGAATGTAACCATGAAGATGGCATTTGACCATTCGCGTGTGCAATCTTTGCAGGTGTGCCGATGTGAACACCGAAAGTGGCCCGGTTCCAAGTCCTGAAGCAGCGGATGCGGCGATCTCACTGAATTGGTTGTATTTGCTGCCGGTGACATGAGGACAGCATTACTGGTCGTGATGATCGCAGGGCAGATTTTTCAGGAAGGGCGCAATCTTTTGCACAGCATGCCGTGAGACGGCATGGGCAAGACGGGTGATGTCATGTTCAACGCCCAACCCAAAGAGCCATTCGCCGCTATTGCCGATCGCGTGAAACGTGTCCGACCACACCGTGATCCCAGTCTTGGCATCCCTGACTTGCATAGCGATGCCCGCCACGGGAACAGGTCCCGCATAAGGGTCTTCGAAGGTCTCGTAGGCGAGGATTGAGCCGAGGATAAAATAGTCGGCAGTAAGAGACACAGCGAGCCGGGCTCGCTGGTCCTCGTCCATGAGCATCGGGACACGAATCCGCGCGCGCAGGACCGCTGATTCCACGTCTCCGGCCGGGACGAGTTCTGTTCTGCCCGACTGTGCCAGTTCGCTCTCCACAAGACGGGCGAAAACGCGCGCCCCCTCCTCCGATCCGGCCAGATTCTCGAAGGCTAGGACGGCAATGCGTGGTCGCGCGGGCACGACATGGAGAATCTGGGTGCATGTCTGTTTCGTCCCGCATGTGTCAGCAACAATCCACGACCTCGTGATTGTGTACTGTCCCTCCATTGTGTTATCCGGTTCGCGTCTGTCCAAAAAGCTCAGCGACACGGGACCGCAGCCACCGGTGGCGACCGGTATCCAGGGACCGACGGAGTCAGTCAGATGATTGCAGGAGATCGTTGCTTCGGCAGCACACTTGATCGCCAATGTGACTTCGTTTCCATGGGCATTGGCTCGCGCGGGCAAGAGTAGCGTTGCCGCAATCAAGAGCGGGCCGGCGACGGCGATTGTTCGGGACTGTGCTCCAACCGGCATGCCAGTCATCGCAAAGTCTCCAAAGCGCTCCGGCATAGCTTTGTCGTCAGTTCCGCGAGCGTGTGCGTCTCGCCAAAGGAGAATATGGGCATCTTCGGGCCGCCGCGCTCATCGATGGAAACATCCCAGACAATCCGTCCCGTGGGCGCGTCGGCCAGTTGCAGAGAGAATGAGACGAGAGGAAACTCTTCTTGTCCCACACGTTCCATACGGTAATCCCTGACAATCCCCAGAATGATTCCGTGCGCCCCGGTTTTCTCGCCGATTGCTTTCATCGCGACACTGTCCAGCGCCGCGTCCGCGGAGAGACTCAGTTCCGTTCGCGTCTCCGCTTCCACCTTGGCCGTTTGTCCCAGAGGGACGATCTCGAATCCTTTGTGTTTCAATAACTCGGTGATGAGAATGCGTTGAACTTTCTGTCCCGCTCGCGGGTCTTCTGTCAGTGTCTGGAACTGGGCGATGGCGATCCGGCGGTAGAAGCCCATGTCTGCTTCCGGGTTGAGGTATGCGCGCGGCCCGCCGCACCCGAAAAAGAGTATTGCTGCCAATATGAGCGGGAGATGCTGTCTGTGTAGGGTCATGCCGGTGCTCCGTCGGTTATCAGAACTGCGTCGAAAAACCCAGTCCCCAGCTTTCATGTCCCAGGCCGGCGACATCGTTCTGGTGATTGTACTGTGCAGTGACCGTCGTGCGTGTGTCCGCCCACCAGAGCAGTTCCGCCACGAAAGTCGAGGGATTCTTCCCGGTTCCTGGAACCGGCGTCACGTTGGGCGCCGTTTGTATATGGCGTGCCGAGTAGTTCATGCTGATGCTGGCAAACGACGGCCAACGATAGGTACCGGTCATGGACCACGTGGCGACCCATTTTGTCATCAGTAGACGATTCCGCCGCAGTCCCCATGAGCCCGCGAGGCTAAAATCGGGTGAAGGCAAGTACTGGAGGTTGCCGTTGTAGCTCTCCTCCGAAATATGAATGGCGCCGATCTGAGTCGCGGTTAGCGATGCCGAATAACCGGCTTGTGCCTGCGCATTGGGCAATGGCTCCAAGCGTGCGTACGTATTCATGCTGCCTCCGTAGCGTTCCGTCTGGCGGCCGTGCTGATCGGAGAGACTGAGCTCGCTCGACCAGTCGGTGTGCCGAAAGGGGCGGCCACGCAGAGTCAGAAGATAGGCGTCGGAATATTGTCTGCCCGTTGGCGCGCCGGTATAAATGATGCGATACACGGTCGCGAACGCTCGGATCTGTCTGTACATCCTGCCTTCCGTAGCGAGGCGAGTTTGCCAATAGTCCGTCCGGTTCCCGGGCTGATTCACGCGATCTCCGATCCGTTCAAAGTACCGCAGAACACCGAAATTGAGCGCCCGCGCCGGTGTAACAGTCACAGATGCCGACGCGAGATGATCAGCAGAGTTGTTCGAGAGAGTGTTGCGTCGAGGACCAATCGCCAGGAATCGTCCGCTGTACTGGGCGGACCAGTTGACCGCGCTGACCGGCTGCCCTGAGAGATTGGCTGTTGCCGTATGCTGGTCTTGCGCGCCTGGTGCGACGGAGCGTCTCTGACTCCACGTCCGGTCGAAATTATATCCCAGGTTGACGTGATGGCGCCAGGGGAGAGAGCGCTCGGTTGAGCCGCCCACCCGATACACTTCGAGGATTTCCGCCGGCGTCTGCTGCTGGGTGCGCATCTGCCGTGAATAGCTCGCCGAGAGAACCGACGCCCTTGGCTGCCAGCTGAGGCCGTACGAGTCCCAGCGATCACGCGAGCCCCGTCCTTCGGCCAGCGTGTCACGTAGGCGCTGCAGATCATAGGTGAAACGGGGCCATCCTAACGGTTGGGCAAACACATTTGCGCGCCAGCGGCGACTGGACTGTGCGTTCTGAACAGTTCCCGATTGCTGTCGGATGGGTTCATAGGCCAGTTGTCCGCCGTATCCATAGCTGCTTAGCTGCAGAGCGTAGCGTGGACGAAACTCCGGCGGCTGACCGGGTCGGCCGGATCGATAGTCAAAATTGCCGATCAAACTCAACTGGTTCTTATAGAACAGCCGGTCTATGACACGAAGATAATACTGCTGCAACAAGAGACCTCCGTGGGTTTCGGCGCCAGGAGTCGTCTGGTAATCGACGCGTACAGATCCGTTCCAAGTTTGTGCCACGCCGCGTGCGGCGCCCAGCACAAATATGCCAGGTAGGAGTAGGAGTCCCAGGCAAAGAGCAGGGGGCCGGGGAATGGGCGGCGGAACGAGCGTGTCAGTCACCCCCAGATGGGTTGTGAACATTGAACCCCGTCGGAGTGGAATAATCCCGTCCGTGGCAGTCGTAGCAATGCTTCGTTTCGTAACTGCGGTGCGGATACCGGTTCGGGAGTTTGGGGGCCGTGATTCCTTCCACCGGAATTGATGGGGTCGTTTGATCCGCATAGGCGTGACACCCCGTGCAGAATCGGCGCACTTGCGTGGAATCGGATTGGAGGTTCGTCAGTCCATACCATCCCGGCCGCTGATCGGAGATCAAGAACGCGTTGGGATGCTGACCATCGCTGCCTATGGATCCATGTGCATTGTGGCAGTCGTAGCAGGGGAGGCGGTCGCCATTTTTCACGGCGCCAGAGGTGTGTTCAGTGGCATGTCCCGCCCGGTCTGATCCGGTCACCGTGCGGCTGTAAAAATCGGCGATGCGGCGTGATTCCGGCGAGAGTGTCCCGGGTCCATTTGGGCCATGACAACTGAAGCAGAGGTCATATTCGGGTGGTGCCCCATTTGTCGTCGAGCCGCCGATCGGGCCATATTGTTTCTGCAACTGATCGTAGGGCGAGGCGCCGTCGTGGGGATCATGGCAGTTCAGGCACGATCCACGCCCGGTCCCGTCGAGTCTGGGCATGTTGGGGCTTCCGTAATGCTTCGAGTAGGTAAGGTTTTCCCAGATGAGCCGTCCCGGCCAGCGAACGCGATTTCTCGTGCCTGTGAGTTTCTGCCCGCCGGAGTTTGCTTCGAAGTAGCCGTGATAAGTATGGACGGCTGGCAGGCGGTCCTGCTCCTGTGCCGGATATCCCGATGTGCCGCCGTCGGGACGGTTGATGTGGCATCCCTCGATCCCGTTGGTCGAGTAGCACAGCATATTGTCATTCGGCGCGAAGAGGTTCTGTACCTGGGGGGATTGATCCGCGTGCATGATGTGGCACTGCTGGCAGTCGCCGCGCGGAACGGCGGCGTCGCGCATCACGCCGCTGGTCGGCGACCCATGCGCGCCTTCATAGGGAAGATTGGGACTTGCCGCAGGAGCACTCCGCGATGACTGAACGATGACAATTGTGGCTGCGACACCCAGAAAGATAGGTGCCAGCCTTTCCACCGTTGGGGCGAAGAGGAATCGTCTCATGTTGTGGCCTGCCTATTTCTTCTTCTGCTCGGTTTTATGCTGCTCCGATGGATCGTGACAACGCACGCATAACTCGCGGTTCGGTTCGCCCAGCAAAAGCGACGGATGGTCGGAGCTGTGCGGCGAGTGGCAGCCGGTGCAGATGACCGGACCGTCGCGGTTGGGATCCTTGGTGCCCTCTCCCATGGGGTGGAAGTGAGTCTTTTTCACATCGTCGTGGCACTGCTGGCAGAGTGTCATCACATCCGCTTCCGACAGCAGGAACTTGTTGTCACCCCCATGCGGTGTGTGACAGTTCGCGCAGTCTTCCGCCGCTGGGGGATGGACATTGGTGTTGGTCAACCTGATTGAGGTGTGACATGTCAGGCACACGGAGAAACCGCTCTTCTGCAAGAGGGCGGGGGTGTTCCCGGTGTGCGGCGAGTGGCACACGACACACCCGCCGCTGTCGGCGAGCGCAGGATGGGGAATCGGAGACCGGTCGATCTCGGCAAGGACTTTGGCATGGCAACGGCCGCAGAGTTCACGGTTGCCCTTGATCGCACGGCCCTGGCCCGTGGCATGGCAGACAGAACAGGTGCGCTGGGCGAACGGCGGATGCTCAACGCGTTTCAAGAGCGCGGCTGTTTCCCGTGGAGCGGAATGCGGATCATGACAACTCACACAATCATTGACTGTGCCGCCCCCCTGATGCGATGACACCCAGCGCGGCGCTTTCGTGTCATGGCATTTCGCGCATAGTTCGACCGTGGGCGCTTTCAAGAGTGAGGGCGATGTCGATGAATGGCCGTCGTGGCAGATCAGGCAACCCTTGTCGAGGGCGGCATGGGGCCGTTCCTTCTCCAACCGGTTTTTCAGCGGCTGGTGGCATCCTAAGCAGATCTGGCGTGATGCGCTGACCAGGAGCGACGGTTCAGCGGAACCGTGCGGTGCATGGCAGTTCATGCACTGTCCATTAGCGAACGGCGCATGCAGATTGCCCGCCGGTTTGAGATCGTGACATTTCCTGCAAAGCGCGGTGGTGTCCGCCAACAGCAGTTTTTCGTTGTTCGACGTGTGGGGATTGTGACAGGCCGTGCACTGTCCATCACGCGCTGGCGCGTGCACCGATGCCAGCTTGAGCTGCCTTTCCAAATCCTCGTGGCAATTGAGGCACACCTGTGGTTGCGGCTCGCTCAGTTTGGTGCTTCCGGGCGCATCATGGCAGACGTCGCAACTCCCCTCCGCAAAGGGAGGATGTTGCCGGGAACGGATCAATGCCTTCTGGTCGCTTGCATGAGGATCGTGGCACGACGCACAATTGGCTGTTGAAAGATCGATTCCTCTGTGCGCTGCACTCTTGAGATCGGCGGGATTGTGGCATGTCTGACAGATCGCGTTCGCCGCCTTCGTCAGCAGATGCTCGGCGTCTGCCTGATGCGGTGCATGACACTTGTTGCACGTGCCGTCCTTGAATGGCTTGTGTTGCACGGGCTTGTCACGCCATGCGGCCAGCTTCTCCCGATGGCAGGTCTGGCACAGACTGACCGCGGTGCTGTCAACCTTCGGATAGCGGAGAACACCGCCGACCGGAGTCTGTTCCATCTGACGGCGCGGTCCGAGGAGTTTCTTCACCGTGCTTCCATGGGGATTGTGACACCCTGTGCAGTCACCGTCTGCGAATGGCGCGTGGACTGACTTGCTCGTCCCGGCGACAGCCACATCATGGCAGCCGCCACAGAGTTCGCCGGTCTTCGCAACCAGCAATCTGGCATTGGGGGCCTCATGCGCACCATGACACGTCAGGCAATCGTCCACCGGTGGATGCTTGACCGGCTCGGCAACCAATCGGGCGATATTCTGGTGGCACTGGAAACACAATGGCGGTCCTTCGGCACGCAAGTTGGCTTTCCCCGTGCCGGCATGCGGGTCATGACAGGCAGAACAATCCTGTTTCTTGGCGGGTTCATGTGCCACCATGCCAGGTACGTCTTTGGGCTTATGGCAACGGCCACACGTGGCTCGCGGCTCTTCTTTCAGCAGCGCCACCTGTTCGCTGGAATGAGGAACGTGGCAGTCGAGACAGGCTGCGCCTGCTGTCTTAAGGTGTTCCGACTTGGCAAACTTGTCTTTCGTGTGACACCCCAAGCAGAGCTCCTCACCGGCTTTCTTGAGCAGATGCTGGTTGGGGCTTCCGTGCGGATCATGGCACGCCTGACACTTGCCCTCGGCGACCGGTGCGTGTTTGCTCTGCGCCGCGGCGAGCTTGGCTGCGGTCATGTCTTCATGGCAGGTCTGGCATAACTCGCCGATGCCCCCCCGCAACAAGGCAGGATGGCTCGATCGATGAGCGACGTGGCATTCGTAACAATCGCCGGATTCCGCCGGAGGATGCCCAACGGCAGCCGTGAGTTTCCTGCCGATATCGTCGTGGCAACTCTTGCATCCTGTCCATGTCGAATCCGCCGGACCAACCGCCGTGGCCGGCGGTGTGGGTTCAGCGTGGCAGGCACTGCACTTGCCCTCTCCCACAGGACGGTGGACACGGTCACCGATCAGCGACGCGCGCGTCGAACGGTGCGGATCATGGCAGCCAATGCACTCAAGACCCGCGGTGGCCAGACCACGCTTCTGATGGTCGGCACGTGTCTTCGTTGTATTGTGGCATGTCTGGCATACGTCATCGGGCGACGCGCGCAAGAGCTTCGCCTGCGTTCCCGCATGTGGGACATGGCAGGCCATGCAGTCACGCTGGGCATAGGGCGCGTGCGGTTTTGGATGTCCGGTTGAGTCTGCCAGCGTCTGATGGCAAACAAAACAGGCGACGTCATCGTCGACGTTACGGATCAGCCCCTTGCGGTCCGACGAATGCGGATCATGACAGGTGGTGCACAGCTCCTCCTTGACTGCCGGATGGACTTGGGGGAGGCCGGTGAGCGATGTATCAAAGTCCTGGTGGCAGCTCGTGCAGAGGGCCTTGCCCTTCTTTTGCAGAATCAGAGTATTGGAGAAGCCATGACGCACATGGCAGGCCTCACAGTTCTCTTTCGCCACGGGATCGTGTTTGAACCGGCGGTCGAATTTCTTTATGGATTCTTTGTGGCAGGAATAGCATGGCTTTTGCTCGGCGCGCAGCGTACCTGACCCGTCTACGACTGCCCACATGACAAGTGTCGCAACGGTCAGGACGTATATGTGTCGCAGCCGATTCACCGTGTCCCTTTGCCGGGAGCCCCTCAGGCGTCCTGACCCCCGGCTGAAAGATAGGCAACGGGAGGAAAAAGCAAGTGAAACAATTCCCAAAGTGACAATTTCTTGTCCTGTTTCCAAGCCCATCAACGGCTTCCGGGAAGGATGGTCATGTGGAACGCCGTCGTGTTCAATGGCAACCCATTGAGATACTGAGGGCTGGAGGTGCATTCAACATTGCCACACCCCGAGTGACGCTTCCTTTCTTTCGGAACGGGGCGCAACTCTCTATATTCCCTTCTCGGGGAGCAGGCAACGGAGAGGAAGAATGCGCGATACACTCACGGTTTTGGGACACACTTTCGGCTTATG
Organism: Candidatus Zixiibacteriota bacterium; assembly: GCA_036170655.1. Classification (GTDB taxonomy): domain Bacteria; phylum Zixibacteria; class MSB-5A5; order WJJR01; family WJJR01; genus JACRMA01. Next base: position 41,388 of record JAVHPP010000050.1, read on the forward strand.
CATTATCGTGATGCTCGTTGTCGTTCTTGGAGGATGGCGCCAGATGAGTTCCGCGGAAACACTCGACAGTTTGTTCGCCGATTATTGGGAGTTCCAGATGCGGCAGTCGCCAATGTGGGCCACCTACCTTGGCGACCACCGGTATGACAGCCTCCTACCCGATGCCTCGTTTGCGGCCGTGCAAGCCGAGGAGAAAGCGCTTCGCGATTTTCAGTCTCGTTTGGCGGCGGTCAGGAAGGCCGGCGGAGTTGGGCACGACACGCTCAACGCCGATCTCTTTGGCCGCGAGATCGACGACCGTCTGGAAGATTTTGGCTACCGTGAGTATCTCATGCCGCTGACCCAGCAGGGGGGACCGCACATCGAGATTCCCGAACTGGTGAATTACCACCCGTTCGCAACCGTGCAAGATTGCGAGAACTACATCAGACGTTTGCATGCCATTCCCGCATATTTTGATCAGACGATGGCCAATATGCGCGAGGGCATGAGAATTCATCTGGTTCCCGCAAAGATCACTGTGGAGAAAGCGCTCCCCCAGATTGATGTCCATGTGGTCGCCGATCCGCGGCAGAGTGTGCTGGCCGAGCCGGTCGGGAAGATGGGCGCTGATATTCCCGATTCCGCGAAGACACGCCTGGCCGATTCCATTGTCGCGGCCATTCGTACCGATGTTGTTCCCGCGTACGCCAAGCTGGCGTTGTTTGTCCGCGGCGAATACCTGCCGGCATGCCGAGATACCGTGGGCATCCTCGCGCTACCCGATGGCAAGCAACGCTACCGGCATCTGGCGCGCCACTACACAACTACACAGCTGTCGCCGGAGATGATCTCCAACCTTGGCCAGCACGAGTTGTCGAACATTCGTGCGGAGATGCAGGAGATTATGGCCAGCGTTGGTTTCACGGGTACATTGCGGCAGTTTGCAGACTCTCTGCGTCACGATCCCCGTTTCCATTACACGTCGGCCGAATCGCTGGTCGCGGGATTCAAGACGATTCTCAAACGGATGGATGCGAAACTGCCGCTTCTCTTTGGGCGGCTCCCCAGGGCGTCGTACAGTTTCCGCGAGATGGAGCCGTACCGGGCCGCATCGGCGCCTGACGCGTACTACTACAGTGCGCCGGATGACCGCTCACGACCAGCGTATTTCTACATCAACACCTACGAGCCAACAATGCGTCCTAAGTATACCATGGAGGCGCTGGCGTACCACGAAGCCGTACCCGGGCATCACCTGCAGATCGCCATCCAGCAGGAGCTCACCGGTCTTCCCCAATTCCGCCGTCATGGTGGTTACACCGCCTTCGTCGAGGGCTGGGCTTTGTATTCGGAACAATTGCCGAAGGAAGTCGGGTTCTACGCGGACTCTTATTCGGAGTTTGGCCGTCTGACATTCGATGCCTGGCGGGCCGTGCGGCTCGTCGTCGATCCCGGAATCCATTACTTCGGATGGACACGCGAGCAGGCCATCGACTTTTTCAAGGAAAACACCGCGCTCTCCGAACTCAATATCATCTCCGAAGTGGAGCGGTATATTGCTTCACCGGGGCAGGCGCTCGCCTATAAGATCGGCCAACTCAAGATTCAGGAATTGCGCGCCAACGCTGAGAAGGAACTTGGTGATCGCTTCGATCGGCGCGCCTTTCACGACGAACTGCTCAGCGACGGTGCATTGCCGCTGGATCTCTTGCAGACCAAGATGGAACGCTGGCTGATGAGCGTGAAGAAGAAGTGAACGCAACGAGCGCAGACGGCGAGTTACTCTTCAAACAGCTTCTGTTCTTCTGTGTACCGGACAACAAGCTCTTCAGCGAGTTGTGTGATCACGTCCGGTGAGAGATCGAGGAACTTGGCCGACGGATGCGATACCAGATCGACCGGTGGAGAATCCTGGAATCCGTAACCCAGTGACTTCGACAGGGCATTGGCAAAGCAGATCATGTGAGCCATGCCCGTTTCACCTTCGACGTTTGCCACACCGTCCTGAGGTCCAGCGGCCTCGTCGGGTGTATGGTGGCGGCGTGTGACCTCGACCAGCATCGACGGGAAGTTCCAGCGACCGAGAATGGTTGCGCCGAGTTCGGGGTGTGTGAATCCCCAGTGACTCTTTTCGATCTCCAGCGCCATGTGTTCATCGCGGCTGGCCTCGATGAGAACCTGTCGGCACTCCTCGGGGAATTTCTGCAGCAAGACCAGTTTGGCAATGTCATGTAGCAGTCCGGCGAGAAACACCTCTTCGACACGGTGCAATTCCAGATGTTGCGCCACGATGCGCGCGCCCAACGCCACGGCCAGCGAGTGTTGCCAGAGACGCTGCTCCAGCCCGCTGTCGCCGTCACGTTTGAACATTGCGTAGGTCGAGCTGGCCACAACCAGCGACCGGATCGTGTAAAAGCCCAGGATCATGATTGATTCGTTGAGCGAGGATACGCCACGCACCCGTCCGTAAAACGGGGAATTGGACAGACGTAAGACCTTGGCTGTCAACGCCGGATCAGCGGAGAGGACATGGGACAGTTTGTTGATTTCCGTGTTCATGTCCGTTGTCATTCTCATGACCGTCGAGAGGACTCCGGCCTGTGACGCCGGGAGTTCGCCCAGCGTTGCAATAACCCGTTCCAACAGAATGGGTTGTGGCCGTGCCACTGCCGACATTGTCGCGCCCCTTGAAGTTCTCACTTTGATTGTATCGGCGTTGTCAGGTAAGTCGTTCACGCATGAGTGCAGGAGAAGGAGAAAATTGATCAGCGTCTGGGAAAAGTCAGTTCGATTGTGCCGGGGAGTTCCTCCTGACACAGTCGTCTGGCAATTCTCTTGCATGGACCTTCTCCATCGTTGGTTCTTGTGAACATGGCCTTTGATCGACGACCAGAGGACCTGTCGGCAGGTGCCTATGAGCCCCGTGAATCGCGGGGGCAGAATCCGGTCGCCCGCTATTTCAACAGCGTTGCCGGACGGTTTCCGTTCGCAGGGGACTCGGCGGGAGTCTTGCGCCGTGCCTTGAATGCCATATTTCGCCGTAGTTTGCATTTGCGCTTTGACCGGGTCCTCGCACTGTGTACGCCGATCGAGGGGCGGAGTGTGCTGGATATCGGTTGCGGGACAGGCGCCTTCGCTTGCCATCTGGCTTCCGGCGGAGCCCGTCACGTGCTGGGGATCGACTTCGCCCCGGAAATGATCCGCTTGGCACAAGAACGGGCGGTAGAGACGGGTCTTGGACGACAATGCCAATTCATTGTCATGGATTTCATGGAGTTGGGTACAACCGAGCGATTCGACTTTGTCACCGCCATGGGTGTGATGGATTATATCGCCGACCCGCCGCCGTTCGTGGCCAAGGCGCTAATGCTGGCCGACAGGTCGGCGGTTTTTAGCTTCCCGAAACGGCGTGGTTTCCTTGCGTGGCAAAGGCGCATGCGTTACGTCCGCCGCTGCCCGCTCTTCATGTACTCACGAGGAGATCTGGAGGCGCTCTTTGCCCATGCCGCTCCCGAGATGTGGGAGATCGAGTCCCTGGCACGCGACTGGCTTGTAACGGTTCAGATGAAGTCCGGTTAAGAGTACGGTTTTCGCCAACCATTCGTATATTACCACGTAGGATGCTGTTGGAAGGCACGGTAGACTGTTCACATGGGGGCGACTGGTTTCGACGGAGTCGCCAAAAGGAGGTTTGCCCGCCGAGGTTCCCATCTTCCTCGTTAAACCGTTGGGAAAAACCGAAACGCAAACGACTACTCGTATGCGCTGGCTGCCTAATACTGATTAGGTAGCTCGACTGTCGGTCAGCCCGCCCCCGGCGGACCGCTGCTCGCCGAAAATGGGGGATAGCCAGAAGCAGCGCCCGAGATCTGCTGGCGAAACTCAATCGGGATAGCTGGACCAGAAGCCTGTCGCTCGGCGTCCGGATCGGCGAATACAAAAGAACGACTACGCGGGTAGACGGCCTCTAATAGGCACTTTCGGACGGGGGTTCGATTCCCCCCGCCTCCACCAATTCGGTACATTCCGGAGACATGGTTTACACTCCCTGAGCCTAATCTTGTGATCTCACCCGCTGATCATTGGGCTCGAGTCCCCTCCGGGGACGATGATGCATACCCATGTCGCAGGCCGTGGACTCGCATGCGCTCGCAGCTCGCTCGATGGACTTGAGGCCGATTCGGAGGATAATATGCTGATCAGCATAAGATGCCGAGCTAAACCGCTGGACCGGTAGCGGGCGATTGAGTATTCAAGAGTTAACGCGCTTTCGGCGAGCGAATCCAGGTCGTATTGTGCGGACAGAAATACAATGCCCCGTGTCTTCTGCGGATCAATCTAAGTATTGTTATCCCAATCCAACAGGCGTTGTTCAGTTAACAGCAATCCAACCAAGGAGATGTCGAGGAAATACATGGTCACCTGGTCCGAACGCCCGCAAGGCTCGGCCATCGAATACGAGAATGCACAGAAGCGAATCCTGGAGGTGTGGCGGGCCTACACGCTGCCGAGCAACTTCAAGGTCGAAATGTTCGTGATCTGCGTGGGCGACTGGGGCGGGTACATGCTGGTGGAATGCGACGATCCGACGACGGTCCACAAGGTCTGCTCGCTGCTCCCGGCGTTCACGTTCGAAGCGGGCCGGTGATTCCGGTCGACGACGCGATTCGCGTCGAACTGGAGTCGATGGCCTTCCGTGATTCGTTGAAGAAGTGATCCCAGCATCCGGGAACGGGTCGCCCTGACAGACTTGTGTGATCGACCGGATAATGTGTGGCCCTGACGCCCTTGTGGAAATGTGCATCAGGGCCATTCGTCCGCGAACGCTTCATGATGTATAACTCGAGAATGTGCCATAGAGGAGCGTTGAGATGAATGATCGAGTTCTGGCAATGATTGTATCAGCTCTGTTCTTGATCGGCGCTGGTCAGTCTGCGTATCCACAGACATCCGGCAGTGCCGAGTCACAGAGCGTGAGCACTCCGGAGCCGCGTCCCATCCCAGACCCGTTTTTGGCGCCGGTGCATTATGAGGGACAGCTTTGCCATTGGGTGCGCGGGATTTTCGAGGATAGCAGGGGAGATCTGTGGTTCGGCACGAATCACTACGGTGTCATGCGATACGATGGCGACACTCTGGAGTATTTTGGGGACACCAAAGGGGTTGTCGGTGGGCGGATTTCGGGAATTGCCGAGGATACTGGGGGAAATGTCTGGTTCGGCACCGATGGCGGTCTGACCAAATACGATGGGAAGTCATTTACCAGGTACTCCATAAGCGACGACAAGATTGACAATGGCGTGTGGGGATTCGCGATCGACAGAGACGGCTTGTTTTGGGTCGCCCATACAAAAGGGGTATATCAATTCGACGGGGAGGCGTTTACCTATTTCCCCATTCCCAAGGCAAGGATAAGCGACACCACATCTATCATCTCATATGATCGGGCATCATGCATTATGCAAGACCGGAACGGAACGATGTGGTTTGGCACGGATGGATTTGGCATCTGCAAGTTCGATGGGAAGACGTTTTCTCATCTCACCACAGCCGATGGCCTTTGCGATAACAATGTGTCGTCTCTCATGGAAGACGAAGAGGGACGCATTTGGATCGGGACGATGTTTGGAGGATTGAGCCGTTACGACGGCAAGACATTCACCAACTTTACCAAAGACGGGCAAGTCGCCGGTGTCGAAGTTGGGGCTTTTTATGAAGACAAGAATGGAGACATCTGGTTCGCCGCTGAAAACCATGGCGTCTACCGGTTCGATGGAGAATCATTCACGAATCTCTATAAAGACGCGGGTCTGGAGACGAACGGGATTCTATCCATCCTCGAAGACAGGGAAGGACGGTTCTGGTTTGGCGGTTGGATGGGACTCTTCCGCTATGACGGGAAATCTTTTTCCCCGGTGACAAAGGATGGACCGTGGGAGTGAGGGGGATTATTGCAGTCGAGGCGGCTCTGCCATTTTCTAACTACGCCGCTTGATGGAGCCGCAAATGTGTCCCGGTCGTACAGGCCACCCGAAGATCAGGAGCTAATCATGGGTAGAATCATCTTGGGCGCTATCGTCGGATTTGTCGCGTGGTCCGCAATTTGGGTGGGAAGCGAGAAGGCCATGTCCGCGATTTGGCCGGATTGGTATGGCGTCCATCAAGCGGCATTCGAGAAGGCCGTTACAGAAGGCGGCGACTTCACGCCGGACACGACAATCCTCGTGATGAACGTCATCCGCGGCTCGATCCTTGCGATTCTGTGCGGATTTCTCGCGGCGGTCATCGCCCGCGAAAACAGACGCTCGCCGCTGATCCTCGGCATACTGCTGGCCGCTTTCTGCGTAATGATCATGTCGATGTCGATGAGCTACATCCCGATCTGGTATCCGATTATTTTCACGGTCGTCATGATTCCGATGGCGATGCTGGGTGGGAAATGGAAGAGGAGCTCGTGACCGATCCGCAAGCCGTGGGTGCACGGCTTCAATTCCATGGTCCGTTCCTGCCAACTTTTACAAACGATTCACCGTCGAGGCGATAGAGCCCCAACTATCCACCTGCCCACAGTTCGTAGGGTGCGTACGCTCTTTGTACGCACCGTTCTTCCGGGCCATGCAAACAGCGGTGCGTGCAGAAAGCGCACGCACCCTACGGATTACTGACGGGAAACACTTGGTTGAAGAAGGATTCTGACACGATTCACCGAGGGGCAGTCCGTGTCCGACAGCACATGAACTCCCGATGTTAGTACTGCAGGTAAAGTGTAGTTTCGTCAGCGATCAGAGTGGGAGGCAGAAAGTGGTCACAATTTGGCCACAGCACGACTTAAGCCTATGTCCCGTAACGCAAATCGGGGGTTCGATTCCCCCCGCCTCCACCAATACAATTCATTGTACCTCAATATGTTACGGGGCGGATGGGGGCTTGTCCCCCTCGTTGCCCCCGCCTATCGTTCAATCTCATGGAATAACGCGCAATAATTCTGGTCACGATTTGGCCACACCTATCGATGCGCGGTGATCCGTGGCCTAATGGACTCTCCTCTGTGAATTGGCTTGACAGTCGTACTCATTTTGAGATCAATTGATCTCAAGATGAGATCAACGAGTTCATCGCAAAGACCGAAGCGAACGGCAGGCGAGATCCTCTTCTCCAAGATTCGGAGGCAGCTTCTCACGACGTTCCTGTCTGCTCCTGACCGCCGCTTGTATTTTCGCGAGATTGCTCGGCTTGTCCGAGGATCACCTGGCACCGTACAGCGCGAGTTGGCTGCGCTCACCCAAGCCGGGGTTCTCAGATCGGAACTCGTCGGCCGTCAACGCTATTACTCCGCCGATGGCGAGTGCCCCATCTTCCCCGAGCTTCGTGCCATCGTCGCGAAGACCTTCGGCATCGCCGATACTCTTCGGGTCGCGCTACATCCGCAATCGCGCAAGATCAAGATCGCCTTTGTCTACGGGTCAATCGCCTCAGAGACTCAGACAGGACGCAGTGACGTTGACGTTATGGTCGTTGGCAGTGTGAAGCTGCGCGAGCTGGCTTCTGCTTTGGAGAGGACTGAGCACGTGCTGGGCAGGCCGGTCAATCCATCGGTGTTCTCGCAAAAGGAGTTTGTCGAGAAGATTCAAAGGAAGAACCACTTCGTGCTCAGCGTGCTGGCTTCAGACAAGATCTTCCTCATCGGGGGTCCGGATGACATTGGCCGACTGGCTGAATAGCGGCTGGCTGAAGACTCACACAACCAGCGCTGCCGAGGTGGAGACTCTCCTCGAGAAAGTCGAACGCGACATTGCGGAAGCCGGGAAATTCGAGATTTCCGCAGACTGGCGGCTCGCCATCGCATACAACGCCTGTCTCGGCTGTGCCACGGTTGCTCTGCGCGCCAGCGGATACCGCGCACCTGAAGGCGACGGCCATCATTACCGCACAATCGAGTCCTTGAGATTCACTCTGAAACCAGCTGCCGGCCTGATCCCTACCCTCCACGCATTTCGGAAGAAACGGAGCATCGTCAGTTACGACGCAGCCGGCACGGTCTCGGAGACCGAGGTAACCGAAGTGCTGAAACTCGCTCGTGAGCTTGTGAAGCGACTGCAGGACTGGCTCAGAGCGCAGCATCCTGAACTGCTATAGACCCAGCGACCGCCTTGGCCATCTGTGTGCAAAAAGTGGTCACAATTTGGCCACAGTACCATCTAACCCCATGTCCTGTATCGCGAATTGGGGGTTCGATTCCCCCCGCCTCCATTCTGTGTCGCTCGGCGGCGCAAAGCGCCGCCTGAGCTATGCAGAATGCCCTTCGAAGCAAACAGCGCCTT
>JAVHPP010000051.1:0-15834 GCA_036170655.1 Candidatus Zixiibacteriota bacterium
GTTGTTTTCGTTCCCTTCTCCGATGCCGCCCCTGAACCGGCAGCGGCTTCATGTCTCGCGGCGACCGTCCCATGCGTGTACATCGGATAAGGCGAACAGCCAGCCGAAGACAACAATGCGCAGATGGAAATGAGTGCAATTCCCATCATTGACAGTCCACGCGCCCGAAGAACGGAACCCTCGCGTCGAACGAAGAAATCATGATCCATCGTTCCTCCCCCTCACCTCTCCAGGCTTAAAAAGACGGGTATGTAAGTTTGAACCGCCAGCGATAAAACAGGCGCGTTCCAATAAAACCGGCGACCAAAAGCAAAAGATAGTATGGATAGACCAAGACCGCAGCGAGGGTCAGCGCGCCAACACCCGTCTTCGCCGCCAGCGTCGCATGGGAACCGTTGGTCAGAAAAGAGAAGACAAAAACGGGAAGACTCACCAGAGATGCGGCCATCAGCAGCCACTCTCCCATTGTTGCCGACATTCCCAGTGCGAACGCGACAAACAGCATCGCCGCGCCCATGGTCGCACGCGCCCCCCATCGAACGGCCAGAGTCTTCTTCTGCGCGGCACGATCACCGTCGATATCGGCAACGGTGGTGGCCAGATAGACCCCTCCCACGGCAAACCCATACGGGATCGCGAAAGGCCAAAACCATGACAATGTCCCACCCATGAACGCCACGCCCATCAAGTACACGATCACGCCGTGGGCAGCCACATTCGCCAGAAATCCCAGCACGGCGTGGTTCTTCCACGGCCGGGAACCGGCAGAATAGAAAACCCCAAGAAGCAGAACACCGTAGGTCAATGCCAGATACGCATGCCCCAAGAGAAGACCCAGGGCCAATGCGGCAATGTTCAGGAAAACAGTGAAAACCCATGCGGCACGCAGGGAGATCAATCCCTCCGACAGGAAGAAGAGTTTGCGATTGACGCGATCGGATTCGATATCAAAGATCTGATTCAGTGTGTAGACGCCCCCAAAGAGGCAAAACAACTGAGCGAGCATGACCACCCATCGCCATGCCGGGCCGGGGACCGGTTGCTGCCAGACCGAATTGGCTCCGATCAGAGCAATTGTCCAAACCGGTGGCATCAGCACCGGACGGACAAAAAAGAGATAGTCCAGCGGTGTGTGACGCCCGCGAGTCATGACCACTGGATTGTTCGCCCCTGTTGTCTCCATGGAACGGGACATGCCGCTGGAACACACCAGCGTGGGAAAGATAGGGATCTGGCGGAGAAGCCGCGAGAGGCATTCACTCACGAGGCGTCGGGTTGCAGAACCGTCATGCCGCAGTCGCGTCAGTCAACCCAAAGGCGCACGAGAATCCACAGCGCGGGGGCGGAGAACAGGGTGGAATCGAAGCGATCCAGCACGCCGCCGTGGCCGGGAATGATCGAGGAAAAGTCCTTCAAGCCAACGGCGCGTTTGAAGGTCGATTCAAATAGATCGCCGATCTGCCCTACAATCGCGATGGTCAAAGCGGATGTAATCAGCAACCCGGATGGGGCGGCAATCCAGCCGGCCAGAATGTATGCACCCCCGATGAGAGCGGAGGTCAACACCTGAGCAAGCGCTCCGGCGATCGTCTTTCTGGGAGAAATCGTGGGTGACAGCTTCGGGCCTTTGATCCACGAACCGACGAGGTACGCGGCGGTGTCACCGATCCAGAGATTCGCAAACAGGAAGACCAGCCAACGAAAACCCTGGCCCGGCTCCAATGTCCGGAGCGCTATGAGTGCGCCGAAACCCACACCCACCCAGAGAGCTGCACCCAAATGAACCAAGACGATCAGAGCCGCCAAGACAGCATCACGCCGCCAGACCACCCACACGGCTGAGAGCAATATGGCCGTCCAAGCCCATGTGATCCACGTTTGTACCGAACCATGCCAAACCACAAGCGGGATCGCGACAGTCACCAGCGTCAGCATCCATAGCGAAACATTGATACCACGTAGTTGGACCGCCTGCCAGATCTCATAGCACGATAGCATCACCAGGACAGAGACCAGCACGCTCAGCCATGTTCCCCCGTGGTCGAAGATCCAGAGCAGCGCCGGGATTCCCACCAGCGCCACCAAGGATCGGGTCAGAAAGTTTCTCATATTGGAGACCCGCGCTTCAGAGGCGTCAATGAACCTCGGAAAGCGAGATGTCCTGCCCGCGGCGTGGCCGTCGTCATGCGGTTCCTGTCAGGACCGCGCCGGAGAAATGCGCCCGAACCGTCGTTCGCGCAACTGGTAATCGAGGATTGCCCGATAGAAATCGTCTTTGTCGAAGTCCGGCCAGAGAGTGTCGGTGATGTACAGTTCCGTGTACGATGTCTGCCAGAGCAGGAAATTGGACAAACGCCGTTCACCTGAAGTACGGATCAAGAGATCGGGATCGGGAAGACCATTGGTCTGCAGGTGGGCGGCAAATGTGCGCTCATCGATGTCCGCCAACTGCAACTCGTGGGACTGGACCGCCGCCGCAATACGCCGGACAGCATGAAGGATCTCCGCGCGCCCGCTGTAGTTTAGGGCCAGATTCAGGACGATGCCGGTGTTGTTGCGTGTCTTGGCGATGGCGTCCTTCAGCGCCCGGCGGCGGGTCATCGGGAGGCCGTCAATGTCGCCCGTGGCAATCAGCCGGACATTCTTCTCGGCCATTTCACGGAGTTCGTTCTTGGTGGTCTCGTACAGGAGACGCATGATGGCCGAGGTTTCGCTCTTCGGACGCTCCCAGTTATCCACGGAGAACGTGAATAAAGTGAGGGCTTCGATGTGGGCCTCTGCGGCGGCAGTGACCACGCGTTTGACGGCTGTAACGCCGGCACGGTGCCCCGCTGTACGCGGCAATCCCTGGCGTTCCGCCCAGCGGCCGTTGCCATCCATGATGATGGCCACGTGGCGCGGCGGCGGCGGTCCCGCCAGCACGCGACCGAGAAGATCCCCGGTGTCCGGCCGAGGAATGGGGTACGTTGTGGTGGCAGACTTAGACATCGCCGTTCACACTTCCATGACATCTTTCTCTTTCATTTCTACGAGATTGTCGATCTCCGCGATGAACTCATCGGTCATCTTTTGGATTTCGTCGGAGATATGGCGACTATCGTCTTCGGAGATCTCTTTGCTCTTTTCCGCCTTCTTGAGATGGTCATTGGCGTCCCGGCGGATATTGCGGATGGCGACCTTGCCCTCTTCCGCAAATTTCTTCACCAACTTGACCAGCTCTTTGCGGCGTTCTTCCGTGAGCTGCGGGATCGGCACGCGGATCAAGCTGGCATCATTGATGGGGTTTAGCCCCAGTTCTGCCTTGAGAATCGCTTTCGAGATTTCCGGCGCCATGGCCTTTTCCCAGGGTTGGACCACCAGGAGACGCGGCTCGGGGGCGGAAATTGTTGCCACCTGATTGAGGGGCACCACGCTGCCGTAGTAATTGACACGCACGCTATCCAGCAGCGCTGTTGTGGCTTTCCCGGTACGGATCTTTGCGAGTTCGTGTCCCGCGGCTGCAACGGCTTTCTGCATGCGCTCTCTGGCATTCGCTTTGTGGTCTGAGTTCATCGCAAGTTCCTCCCCTGATATATCCCGTGGCGAGACTGGCTGGGACACATGACCCAGCAAGTAATTATCGCGTGGCGTCCCGGCAATGGTCAAGGCAAAAGCCGGACACGATTTGTTGGAGATACTTCGTAAGGCATTTTCTCCGTGTCAGTTGCCGCTCTTGCGCCCGCGCTCGACTCACGCCTGCGCCATGCCATTTCCGATCGGCCGAACATAACGGCCGGTCCGAACCCGCCTATGCCGTGACAATGGTACCGAGCCTCTCCCCAGAGGCGACACGCAGCAAGTTACCGTGGCGGGTGAGATCGAAGATGATGATCGGAAGCGCGTTGTCCATGCACAGGGAAGTCGCGGTCGCATCCATGACTTTGAGCCCTCGCTGCAAGACATCCATGTAAGTCAAATGGTCGAACTTGGTTGCCGTCGGATCCTGCTTGGGATCGGCGGTATATACACCGTCAACCTTCGTGGCTTTCATGATGACATCGGCGCCGATCTCGAGGGCACGTAGGGCAGCGGCGGTGTCGGTGCTGAAATAGGGATGGCCTGTGCCTGCCGCGAGGATGATCGTCCGGCCTTTCTCCAAGTGACGCACGGCACGGCGGCGGATGTACGGTTCGGCGATCGAGGCCATGGAAATGGCGCTCATCACGCGGGTCTTCACGCCGATCTTCTCGAGCGCGTCCTGCATCGCCACGGCATTGATCACCGTACCGAGCATTCCCATCTGATCGGCGGTGACCCGATCCATGCCGCGCGCAGCCTCGGCCACACCGCGAAAGATATTGCCGCCGCCAATCACGAGGGCGGTCTGTACACCGCGATCGTTGACGGCCTTGATCTGCTCCGCCACGGAGGCAAGAACGGAAAAATCGATACCCCAGCCATTGGCGCCCGCTAACGCTTCGCCCGAGATTTTAATCAGCGTCCGGTGGTAGGGCAGGCCCTGTCCGGGGCTGGCGATAGAATGATCGTCTGTAGGCATAACGGCTATCTCGGCCTGATCTCCGCTTTCCGGCCCGGGGGAGTCAGACTGACGTGCATTATCGGGAGGAACCAGACCGATGGCAAGCAAAGAGAAACGCCCTGTGCACATCGCACGGGGCGTCTCCAAACGGACATATCACAGAGGTCTCAACCACCAAGGCGAAAGCGGACAAAACGTTTGATCATCATGTTTTCTCCGAGCTTGGCAATCAATTCCTGCAGAAGCTGATTGACGGTGCGCTCGGGGTCTTTGACGAATGCCTGCTCAAGGAGACAGGTCTCGGCGTAGTATTTTTCCAGTTTGCCATCGATGATCCGGTCCAGAATCTTCTCGGGCTTTCCCTCGTTGACCGCCTGGGTGTGGTAGATTTTCCGTTCGGCCTCGACTGCAGCCGGATCAATCTGATCGCGGGATATGGCGACGGGATCGGATGCGGCAATCTGCATTGCGACATCTTTCGCAAAGTGGCGAAACTCATCTGTCCGGGCGACAAAATCAGTCTCACAATTGATTTCCACCATGACACCGAGCTTGTCACCGGGATGGATATACGCGTAAACGATGCCCTCTTTGGCAACACGGCCGGCTTTGCTGGCGGCCTTGGCTATCCCCTTCTCACGCAGATAGGCGACGGCGCGTTCAAGATTCCCGCCGGTCTCTTCGAGGGCTTTCTTGCAATCCATCATCCCGGCCCCGGTCATTTCGCGAAGGGCTTTCACATCTTGGGCCGTTATTGTCATCTGGTTCTCCACATATATTGACTTGGCACGCTTCGGACAGGTACGCCGATGTATTCCTGCCTCGGCCTCGCTGGGACGATTTATTTGATGTCGACAGCCGGCGGGACGGCACCAAGAGCGGCCGCCGCCATTTTGTCGTCACCCTCATCGGCTTCGGGGGGGACTTCAGCGTGTTCTTTTTTGAATGTGGCCATTCCTTCGATAATTGCCGCAGTGATTTGACCGGTCAAAAGACTGATCGATTTGATAGCGTCGTCGTTGCCGGCGACCGGAAAATTGATCGGATCCGGATCGCAGTTCGTGTCCACGATCCCGATGATCGGAATGCCCAGTTTGCTCGCTTCCGACACGGCGATATGTTCCTTGCGCGCGTCGACAACATAAAGCAATCCCGGAAGACGGCCCATTTCCCTGATACCACCGAGAACATTGTCGAGTTTTCCAATGTCCTTGTCGATTTTGAGACGTTCCTTCTTGGTGATTTTTTCGAAGGTGCCGTCCTCGCGCATGCGTTCCATGTCACGCAGCCGTTTGACCGACTGACGCATGGTCGTAAAATTGGTGAGCATCCCGCCCATCCAGCGTTCGGTCACGGAGAACTGGCCGCACCGCTGGGCCTCGGCGACAACAACTCCTTGGGCCTGCTTCTTGGTTCCCACAAACAGAATGGGCTTTCCTTCGGAGGCAACCTCGCGCGCCTTGCGGCAGGCCGCATTCAAAGACAGAAGTGTCTTGCGCAGGTCGATGATGTAGATGCCGTTGCGCGCGGTGAAGATGAAGGGTTTCATCTTCGGGTTCCAGCGCTTGGTCTGGTGCCCGAAATGAACCCCGGCTTCCAGAAGATCCTTGATTTCGATCGGCACAGGTACCTCGGTGGTTGGGTTTTCCGCCACCCGTCTCGTCGCGACCATCACTCCACAAATGGAGACCCGACGCCGCTCCCCGGGTGTGAGTCATTCGGCGGCCAAAGCCGCCGGTTGTTAACGCTTGGAGAACTGGAACCGTTTCCGGGCCTTGGCCAGCCCGTATTTCTTGCGTTCCACTTCGCGTGCATCACGGGTGAGGAATCCGGCCCGTTTGAGCCGGGCGCGCCACTCCGGATTCATCAGTTGCAGGGCGCGGGCGACCGCCAGGAGCAATGCCCCCGCCTGTCCTCTTTTACCCCCGCCACGGGTACGGCAGATGATGTCGACCTTACCCTCCATCTCGACCAGTTTGAGTGGCTGCTCGACGATGGTGACCAGAGTCTCGCGGTGGAGATAATCCTTCAGCGGCAGGCCGTTGACCACAAACAGCCCGCGTCCGTCGCGCATACCGATCCGTGCTGTCGCTTCTTTCCGGCGTCCCGTGGTCCAGAATGTCGTCTCGCTCAAACCATCCTCCCCATCAACTCAGAGCATCACTTCGACAGTTCCCATCCGGCATCATGCGCGACCTCTCAGTCCAAGGACAGGGCTTGGGGCATCTGGGCGGCATGGGGATGTTCGAGCCCCGCGTAGACATGCAACTTCTTCAGCAGCTGTCGTCCCAGCCGGTTCTTGGGCAACATACCCCATACGGCATCGCGGATAATGTCTTCCGGGTTGTGCTGGCGGCGCCTGCGGACACTCTCCCACCTCGCGCCACCGGGGAACCCGGAGTAGCGGAAGTAGGTCTTGACCCCCTCTTTGCGTCCGGTCAGCTTGACCTGACGCGCGTTCAGCACGATGACATAGTCGCCCATGTCCATGTGGGGGGTGAATTGGGGGTTGTCTTTGCCCCGCAATGTCCGCGCGATCCTGGTGGCGACCCGGCCCAGCACTTTGTCGGCGACATCCGCTGTGTACCACGTCTGCTTGATTTCTGATACCTTTGGTATGAATGTCTTCATAAGTCCTTCCCCCATTGGGAGACAAGTTGAGAAGTTTACTCTGTCCTGGGCATTTGTCAAGCGTTCTTTTCGCTTCTGAACACAGTTTCTTTGTACGATTGGCCTGCTTAGCGTGCTGTGGCCTGCTGGGAAAAGTCGGCGATCCGCTGGTAAAAGTCCGCGCCGGCGATATCGCAAATGTCGTTGTGCCCTGCGCCTTCGACCAGCCACAGGTCTTTGGGGCATGACGCGAGTTCGAAAAGCCGTTTGCTGTCAGAGGGGGGCACAACCTGATCCGCCGTACCATGAATCAACAGAAGGGGCACAGTCAGACGGGCGACATTCTCCTGATTATCAAAGCGATAGGTGAGGAAGAATTGCAGCGGGACGACGGGAATGATCCGCTTGGACATCTTCGCGGCTGAGAGGAATGTCGATTCCAAGATGACACCAGCACAGGGATGATCACCAGCCAGATGGGCGGCTACGGCCCCGCCAATCGAGTGCCCCCAGAGAACAATCCGGGCCGGAACGACACTGCAAGTCGTTGTCAAATATGATAATACGGCTTCGGCGTCACGATAAAGGCCGTCCTCAGACGGCATTCCCTCCGATTCGCCTGTCCCCCGGTAGTTGAAGGCGACGACCCCGAGCCGGTGCTTGACCAGTTCGGTCAACAGGTCCGCGCGGTCGGATAGATTCCCGGCGTTCCCGCAGAAGTAGAAAATCACTGGCAGACTGTCGTCAAACGGCGAGACCCAGCCGATCACCCTGACACCGTCCTCTGCGGTGGCCTCGAAACGGGAAAAGGCCGG
The DNA here is from genome assembly GCA_036170655.1 of Candidatus Zixiibacteriota bacterium. Lineage (GTDB taxonomy): Bacteria > Zixibacteria > MSB-5A5 > WJJR01 > WJJR01 > JACRMA01. The sequence goes on from JAVHPP010000051.1 coordinate 7,945, forward strand.
GGGCGGCGGGGTCTTGTCCGGCTTGGGAGCGAACGCGAGCCGGGGCTGCAACCACCAGACAAGGACTTTCAGAAGTGCCAGCGTCAGGATGATGGCGATGGCCCATTTGACCCAAGGTGTCATCAGATTTCACTTTCCTGCCGGTGCAGCGGAGTTGTCCAATTGTGCTGTCATGGACGCGCCCGCCTGTCGCATACTAATGCTTGGCGCGGGTGCGTCAAACCAGTATTGACCAGATCGGCTTTCGATCACCCTTTGCAACGGAGACCCAACAATGCCCACCCAACATGACAAAGCCAGTCAGAAAGGCGCCGCCGACACGGCCAAGAATCCTTTCGTCACAATCATCCATTATCGGACAACCAGCGAGTGTCGGCGGGATTTCCTCAACATTGTCAACTCACGGGCGGAGACACTGGCGCAGTTGGGATACATGCCAGCCGAGCCGGTTCAGGTTTTCGCTGATGCCCAAGACCCCAACGAAATGCTCGAGATCATTACGTGGACTTCGGAGAAAACGGCCAGCGAGGCGATGGCACGTCCCGAGATCAAGCGCATTGACAACGCACTCAAGGCGATGCTGGCGGATCCGGGGGCGATGATGGTGGAGCATTTGAGAAGAAAGTGACGTGGGAAATGCGGTGCCGAGATGTTGGGTGCCGGGAGATGTGGAGTGCGGCGGCTTGCCGCCGCTTTCAATGCGCAGGCAAGCCTGCGCACCCCATATTTTACTTGATGAGCACCATGCGGCGCGCGGTTGAGGCGCGGCCGTTGACCGAGAGACGGTAGAAGTAGACGCCGGAGGCGGCATATCGGCCGTGGGTATCGGCGCCATCCCAGGCGATTTCATGCCGGCCGGGCTCGGCGGTTCCATCCAGCAGCACTCTCACCTGCCGTCCGAGAATATCGATGATTTGCAGACGGACTGCCTGAGATTGCGCACCGGCGACGACAAAGGGGATCACTGTGCCGGCGTTAAACGGATTGGGATAGTTTTGCAGGAGTTCAAATGACGACGGGACGCCTGCGGCACCGCTGCCGTCAGTCGGATCATCGAAGATTCCGGTGGTCGCATCGCCATTGAGCCAATTGAGAATCGGTGCGAGCACCTGGGCGCGCGTGTTGAAGTAATACGGAGCATAGTACTGTGTGCTCGAAATGGTTTCGAATCCAAAGCCGAACACCACTGCCCGGTAGCCATTTCGTTCAATGTGGACGGCGGCGTTCGGCAGCGATGGCGTAAAGCGGTAATTGTAGCAGACGATCGCCGGTGACCCGGAAACCAGATCCAGCCGGTCCGCGGATTTCTGGTTGTTGGCCCCATCCTGTCCCGCTCCATTAATCTGCATCCCATCGCCAACCGGATCGCTGGCCACCCCGGACGCGACCGCAAATGTTTCGAGGCCTGCGTAACGGACGCCAAAGTAGTCGAACAGGAAGGCCGAATCGGAACTGGCATTCCAATTCTGCACGATGTCCTGCCCGGTCAGAAACAGATGACCGTTTCCATCGAGATACGATTTGATGGCCAGAGCCGAGGCGTGGGTCGGGCTAACGCGATTGCTGTCGCCGGTCTGCCAGATCACGATGGGATAGGTCAGCAGTGTCTCAGCCGGGGGCGTACCCTTGGCGGACACATCCCAGGCGCGATGCACCTGATTCAGCGAATCCAGCGTGGCATTCAGGCGTCCTTCGAGCAACTTGCCCCGGTCATCGTCAACCACCAGAACATGCGGCCTGCCGATCTCGTGCCGTGTCGTGTACGTCCAGCGCGAGACACCGCCGCCAGCGGTCACGGCCATGGTAAAGGGGACAACGCGGGAGCGATAGGTCGCGGGAACGGAGAAAGTGATGGGGTCGAGCGAATTATTGATCGTTTCACCCGAGCCCACGGAGGCCGCATGGAACGTGCTGTCGATGAAGATCAGACCCGATCCGGGCGCCTGTACGGTAACGTCGATGTTGCTGGCCGCCTGCCAGAGGTCGGTCAGGTCAAAAGTCAGCCGGACAGTCTCCCCCGGCTCGGCCACACCGTTGCCGTTCCCGGCCGGGTCGGACAGGGCGTAGTTGAGCGTCTTTAAGTATGGCCGTGAATATACAACATCAATGTTCGCGGTCATATTCATGCTCGCGGCCGAGATGTTCCAGACCGCCACCTGGGTTGATTGTCCCAGATAATTCCGGCTGGATGGCCAACTCAGATCGTCAAAACCGGCCGAATCCGAGAAGTAGGGGTCGCCCGCATCGCCGCTGTTGTTGTTGAATTCGAGATTGAAGGTTCCATCCGCCTGCTCCAGCGCCACTTTGTAGTGCGGCGCCGATGGAGGATCCAACCCGGGTACCCATTGACCTGTGTTGTCCGACGCGACAGGATCGACATGGTACACCAGCAATCCTGCTCCGGGGAGATACTGGTCAAAGCCGGTCTGCTGACGGTTCTCGACCAGAAAATACTGCGATGTCGGCCCAATGGTGCCGCCGGTCCACAACTTGTAGATGGTGGGACTCGTCTCGACAGCCGGGAAGGCAACGCTGGCAAGATTCGTCGTTGGCTGCGCAAGCTGCTCCGGCGTCACGAACCCGAGCGCAATCCTGCTCCACGCATCCGGATGCGCCGGTACCCGTGAATCGTGGTTGTAGTTGCCGGTGGCCATCAGCGACCAGTTACCCAGTCCACGCGAGTTCCCATCGAGATCATAGAGATCGGTCAGCCCCAGGATGTGGCCCCACTCGTGGCAGAAGACACCAATGGCATTGAGCCCTCCCCCCTTCACCACGGTCTCTTCCGGCTGAATGGTATAGTCCGCAATCAACTTGCCATTGTAATTCGCAATGACGGTCGTGTGGAAGCGATGCGACTGGATCAGGGTGCTGTCGCCGGTTTCTTCGAAACCCGGCCCAGGGACAACCACCATGACACCATCGACCCAATCGTTATTGTCGTTGTCGAACTGTGAATAGTCGAGATCAGCGCTGGCGGCGGCGATCGCATGTTCGACCAGACGCTGGGCATTGTTGGGAGATGCTCCGAGTCCCATCTCGTGATTTATGTAGTATGAATAGGGATTCGGCATACGGTACCAACCAACAACCGTGCCGATGACATTCATCTGCCCATACGACACTTCGGAGTAGTATTCCTTCATTGATCCGGTCGGGTTTCGCCCGGTCGAGAAGAGGAGACTGTCGAACATGGCTGGTGTCGCGCTGACTTTCCCTCCGGAGGCGGGATTATCGCTAAAATCGACCAGAATACAAGGTATATGGAAATTGAACACAGCGGACCCGGCGGCCAGCCGCGCGAGTTCACCCTGAGAGCGCGCAACGGGCGCATCAACTCCGCGCGCGAGCGCTGCGTGATACAGCGCCAAGTAGGAATCCCAGTGTCCATCCTTCTTAAGTTGTTGGATGACATCGGGCGTTGGGGAGACCGCGAGCGCGGCCGTGGCTGAGAGAAACCATGCCAGCGCACCCCAGCGCTGAATGCGCTGGACGATTCTTGGACGGGCGGATGAGTTACTCAGCACGTATTCACCTCAGCAGGACCATCTTCTTTGTGATCGATGCACGAGCGGTCTCGATGCGGTAGAAATAGACACCGGAGGCGACGGTGTGTCCATTGGCATCGGCGCCATCCCACAAAACCGTCATCGTGCCCGCGTTGTTCCAGCCATCGGCGAGAGTTCTGACCGTCTGGCCCAACAGATTAAAAATGGCCAGCCGGACATAGCCATCGTGCGCAAGAGAGAACGAGATCGCCGTTGACGGATTGAACGGATTGGGAAAATTCTGATTCAACAGAACGGAGGGCACGAGAGCGTTTCCATCGCCGCCGTCCTTGACGTCGGTGACACCAAGCCACCGGCGTTGCGCATCGTCGGCAGCCAGGGAGAACAGGTCAGGCGAATCCGCCATGATCAGAGCCAGGACGAATTGCACTTCGCCGGCGGGCGGAAGATCGGCCGGCATCGCGGCCAGAATCTCCATCCCATCGCCAGCGCCGATCTGGGGACTATTCATCCCCGGCTGAAGTGCAGCCAATTTCTCTTCGGGTGTGAACGAACGCTTGATTCCGGCGGGATTCTGGAAATAGCGGCAGACACCAAAGGGCGCGTTCAAGGGGATGACCCCGGTGATCGGGACGCCGCCGTCAGCCAGATGGTAGAATCCGCCGGAGCCCAAATCGGCCTGGACATGTTCCAAAGTGGAACTTGATGCCGGCAGATCGATGTCGAGAAGTAGTCCACAACGGAGACTGTCGATCGTCATCGTCGTGCGATTCCTGATGCGCCATTCCACGATGGCGTAGGCGCTGCCGTTGGGACCGGGATAACTGGTGACCGTCTGAGAGACCTGAACACCAGCCGGTGAGACGGCGCGCTGGTCGTCGAACACGGCTGTACCGGACAGAGCGCCATCGGGTTGTGTTGTCACTGTTAGAGAATCAAGCGGAGAGAAGTCGAACGTTGCAGCGCCACTCGGACGGCGCGACGCATCAGAAAGACGCCCTGCCGAGGCAGCGACGAGCAGAGACGCTTCGAAAAGGGCGTTATTGCCGGTGACAGAATCGCGCCAGCCAACGCCACCGGCGTTCAACTGTGAGCCGGGGCCGAGACCGAGTTGACCGAAATTGGATATCGACAAGGCCATGCGACCACCGCCGATTGTTCGCACCACCCCACGATCTGGCAAGCCACAGATCAAGGACAGCGTGTCCTTCCACATACCCAAGTTTGGGTCGCCGGAAAGACTCAGCTCCAGCCGAAGCGAATCACCCACCGGGACAGACGGCAGCACAGAGACAGTGAACGGCGAGCCTGCATTGTCAACGGTCATTCCGGCCGGGACCAAATCGAAGTATGCGGTATCCAGCGGAACCGTGACTCCAGTGGTCAAAGGCCAGAGGCGGGCAACAAGATGACGGGCATCAGATGTCTGTCCTGCCAGAGTGACAGAAAACGGAACGGTCTCTCCCGGCGCGAGCACGCCATCGCCAAAAGTGTCGACACGTGTCGCGGCCACAGAGACGCTGGGTCTGCTGACGGGTGCCAGAGCAGCCAGAGCCGCCGGCAAGTTCAAGAGGCCGCGTCCGGATTCATTATCTTCGCCGGGGTCGGCGATATCGGTCGCCGTGCTGAGCAACGCCAGCTTGATTTGATCGGGGGTCAAATTGGGATTGTATTGCCGCAGCAACGCGACCGCAGCTGCGACATGCGGCGCGGCCATGGAAGTGCCATTCATGACACGGTAAGTCTGGCCTTTGTACGAGGAGCGAATAGCCACACCGGGCGCAACAATCTCCGGTTTGATTGTCAGCCCGTCACAGGCGGACGGTCCGCGGCTGGAGAATGAGGGAATCGGGAAACCGGGGAGCGTGCCATCGGCGGCTCCGACCGAGAATGTGGTCGTGGGCGAGGCCGCATGATCGGCCGGATTGCGAATGGTCATCGAATTCGGCCCTTCGTTGCCCGCGGCGAACACACAGACAATGCCCATGGCTTCGACATTGCTAATGGCCTGGAAGAAGATCGAATCGCAGGGACTGATGATCTGCTGTGAGATCCCCCATGAGTTGCAAACGACATCCGGGACATCATCGCTGGTCGCGGGATTGCCATCGGGATCGGCAATCCACTGAAGGGCCCGCAAGATGTCGGCAATGGTGGCCCCCAAGGATGCGCCACGATCGATCACCGCGGCCGTGATCCATTGCGCGTCGGGCGCCAGACCGATCGTATCGGCGCCATCATGCCCGACCATGGTCCCCATGACATGCGTACCATGGCCATTGTTGTCCATCGGCGAGGGCGCCTTCATCGGATCAAACCAGGAGGCTGAGGTGTCTCCCTGAAGCCCGCGCCAATTGTTCTTCAGCGCCGGGTGCGATCCTTCAACTCCTGTGTCGATCGAGGAAACCAGACGTCCCCGTCCGGTCAGACCGAGCGCCCAGAGAGAACGCGCGCCGACGGCGTCGAGATTCACTTGTGCGCCAGTCGCCACCGCGTCAGCAGCCGCGATCGCCTGCGGCTCAATGAGCTCAACGTGCGCGTTGACCAAGATGCGCGTCACAGCAGCGCTTGAAGCAAGAGACAGCAATCCGGCGCGATCTGTCTGAATGTGGACCAGGTTGGCGATCCAGAACCGGTCAACAATCCGCAGACGGGCTGAAGCGGCCGAAAGCGCTGATACCAGATTCGACTTGCTGTTGGCGAGATGCGAACGGAGCTGCATCTCAACGGCGCGATGGCGTGCTGCCATGTCTGTTTCGCGCACGGCCGCTTTGCCAACCGATTCCAGAGAAGTCCAGGAATCACTCGACGCAACCAGCACATCGAAGATCGTGTCGGGGCTTGCGACCTGCAATGCCGCCTGGAGACCGGCATCGAGCGTCGCAACAGCCTTGGGCGGAAGCGAAGACGCCGAGCCCACCGTGGAGGCACTGAAAACAGCAAACAAGAGAATGACAGCCAGATTCTTCATTGTCTGCTCACTGATTGAGCAAAGCCGGTGCCACTGTTCAAAAGTATAACCCCAGAGCGGTAGGAACTCTATCGATGCGCACGGCAAGACAGCGGTATGGACAGCATGGACTTAGGAATCATGGACGGAATCGAGCGGGGGCCGATCTCACATCCTCGACCCCTTATACGAAGCAATCGGGTGCACAGTCTGCAAAGAATCTCATAGAGAGCAATTCTCTGCGTAGGCAGAGGCATAAGACCAGCGAGTCGGGATGGGATGAGCGCAGGATCAATACAGGCGGAACTGGGGAGCCCCGGCCCGTCTCTGCAGACGGACCGGGGATGATCAACCTACAGGTTCTATGGGGGTCGGTAATCTCATTTCAGGAGAAGCATCTTGCGCGACTGTGTATGGGAGTTCGTCTGCAAGGTGAAGAAATAGACACCGGAATTGACGGTGTTTCCACGCTGATCGCGACCGTCCCAATCGATGGTATAACGCCCGGGATTGAGCTGACCGGAGTAGAGTTCGCGCACACTCTGGCCCAGGACATTGTGAATGTCGAGCCGTACGGCAGACACGGACGGTATGGAGAAGCTGATTGAGGTGGATGGATTGAACGGGTTCGGATAGTTGGGTTCCAGCGTCCAGTCTGATGGCGTCCCATTGCCGCCTGATTCGCTGATCCCCGTGGGGTTTTGGACAGCCGCACGGATCATGAAGTTGCCCAGCGGGAAGCGGTTCCAGCCAAACGCGTTGTCGTACCATGCCGAGCGGTTGTACTTTTGGGTCGTGTCGGTGGCCACTCCCGGGAGAGCGGGAGACGCCGGGAACCACCAGAGCACCACGTAGAAGTCACCCATCGTAATCAGGGGCTGTTGCCCCTCCGGGATGATCACATCGGCCCAGCCCGTGTAGGGGTTGGCGGAGGCAACGAAGGGGCCGGCAATGACATCGCCCGGCGCACCTCCCGTGTTCTTCTGGACTGTCAACGCCACCGAGACAGTGTCGTTGAGTAGGACACGCAGCTGGGAAACAATCGCGGGGTAGTGCGACGGCGTGAAGTTGACGGCAAACGCGTTGCCATCGTAGATATCCGACTCAATCCAAAATTGTTCTGGCGCGCCATCATCGTACATCAGTTGATGACCCGGCTGGGCCATGAAGGTCAGCGGCGCCGACGTGCCACCGGCAGGAAGGAGTCCGATATTTTGCTGCGGCGATGCGTCTCTAGCATCGATATAGTAGCGAACATTTGTTCCCGCCGAGAACGAGGGAATCGCGCCCGTGAATACCCCGGCGCCACCGGTCATCGCTGCGGATGAATACGATATGCCATTGGCTGAGTAGCGGACATTGGCGCTCGATATCCCGTTTTGATCGTTGATCTGAGCTGAGATCGGAACCGGACCGTCCTCCGAGAAGGCC
>JAVHPP010000052.1:0-3411 GCA_036170655.1 Candidatus Zixiibacteriota bacterium
TCCCTTGCGCAAGAGGCTCGGCAGGAGCCTCGCCCTCCCAAGGATTCTGCCCTCCCGAGCACTTCTCTCATTCAGACCCTGTGATCACTTCCCCAGTTCTGCCACCAGATACGCCGCGGTCTTGATTCCCCGGTGGAAATCTACCAGCGAGAATTTCTCGTTGGGCGAATGGAGATTGTCGTCCGGCAGACCGTATCCGACCAATAACGCCGCCACACCCAGTTTTTCCTGGAAAGTTTCCACGACCGGGATCGAACCGCCGCCGCGCATCAGCACGGTTTTCGCGCCAAACCCCTGCTCCAATGCCGCACGGGCGATCGACAGCGCCGGGGAATCGGTTGGGACCATCACCGGCTTGGCTTTCCCGTAGTTGGAAAAACGAATCTGCACCGACGGCGGGCAGATGGAGCGAATATATGATTCGAACGCGGCGTGAATCTTGTCCGGTGATTGGTTGGGAACCAGCCGCATCGAGATCTTGGCGGACGCCTCCGCGGGGATGATGGTCTTGGAACCGGCGCCTTGGTAGCCGGACTTGATGCCGTTGACGTCGCAGGTGGGACGCGCCCAGATGCGTTCCAGAATCGTGTATCCCTTCTCGCCGGGTGTCAGGGACACACCCAAGTGCTTCTTGTACTTTTCTTCGTTGAACGGCAGACGGGCAAACTCGGCGCGCTCCGCCGCGGTCAGTTCGACAACATCGTCATAGAACCCGGGGATTTTCACCCGCCAAGTCGCCTGGTCGTGGAGTTGCGAGATAATGTAGCCCAAGGCATTCCCCGGATTGGCGACCGAACCGCCGAACTCGCCGGAATGCAAGTCGGCCTTGGGACCGCGCAGGAAGATCTCCATATAACAGATTCCCCGCAGGCCGTAGCAGATCGCCGGATACCCGCGCTCAAACTGTGACGAATCGGAGATAATGATCTGGTCGCACTTCAGCAATTGAACGTTTTCCCCAATGAACTTGTCCAGCTTGTCCGAGGCGACTTCCTCTTCACCCTCAATGAGGAACTTCACATTCACCGGCGGCGCGCCGCTGGCCTGAAAGAAGGCCTCGACCCCAAGGATGTTGGCCAGGAACTGCCCTTTGTCATCGGCCGAGCCACGGCAAAAGACGTTGTCGCCACGCACTGTCGGCTCGAAAGGCGGTGTGGTCCACTGATCCAGTGGATCGGGCGGCTGCACATCATAATGACCGTAGAAGAGCACAGTTGGTTTGCCCTGCGCCCCAAGCCACTCGCCGTAGACAATAGGGTGCCCGCCAGTTTCAATCAGGCGCGTCGTGAAGCCGATCGAGGCCAGCTTGGCCTTGGTCCATTCGGCGGCGCGGCGGATATCGTCCTTCCGCTCCGGGTCGGCCGACACCGAGGGAATCCGGAGAACTTCGAAGAGTTCCTTTTGATAACGCGATTTGTTCTGGTCGATATGATTGATGATTTTGTCCATGGAGTGGTTCCCCTCTCCTACATAAGAAGCAGTCGGATACGTGTTGCCTAACCGCGTTCGGTCAGGATGACGCCGAAGATAACCAAGACCCCGCCGACAATCAACCGCGTCCCCAGCTCTTCGCCCACCAGCCAGTAGGACAAGAAGGCGGTGACCACTGGCTGCAGATTATTGAAAACCGCAACCTTGGTGGCTTCCAATCGTCCCAAGCCCCAGAACCAGATGGTGTAGCAGATCACTGATGTCCCGATCGCAATGTAAAGAAGAGACCACCACCCGCGCGCCGTGATCGCGGCGGAGTCGAAGCCGCTGAGAGTAAACAAACCCACCGGAGCGAAGAATAGAGTCCCGGCAATCAGCGAGATGGCCGTGACATGCACCGCGCCGTACTTGGCCACCAGCGGTTTGCCGAGAACCGTGTAGAGCGCCCACGCCAGAACTGCCACCAGAATCAGAAGATCGCCAAGCCATGCCTGCCCCGCCCAAGTGAATCCGTGACCTGACACGATCACACCCACACCGATAATCGTGACCAGCACGCCAGCCACCTTGAGCAGGCTCGATCGCTCTCTAATGATAGGGATTGCCAGAAGAAAGACAAAAACCGGCGTCGCGCCATAAAGCATTGCCGAATGCGTCGGCGTGGTGAACTTCAACCCGTAGAGGAAGAACGCCTGGTTAACTACCACCGCCAGTGTGCCCAAGAGCGCAAACTTGCCCCAATCGCTGCGTTCGATCGGACGCCGCCCCGGCCACACACGGTGAATAATGTAAAGGCCGCTCGACGCGATGAGAAAGCGCAGAAACGCCAGCGTCATCGGCGGAAAATCCACCAGTGCCCACTTCGCCGCGACGAAAGTCCCCGACGCCACAACCTGTTCGGCAATCAGGATTGTATAGACCCAGCGAAGACGCATTGGCGTACTCATCAGTCTCCTGCAACATCCATCCAAATGTACGCGGCGGGAGGGCGAGCCTCCCGGCGAGCCTCTTTCTGCACCGCCCACAAGAAAGGCTCGGCGGGAGCCTCGCCCTCCCGTTGCACACGAGCCCTGTAAAGCACCGCCGCTTCTCCCCAACCACGATCCCACTCTGCTGGAACTCCCGGCCGGAACGCCCTATATTGCCGTCGAGACAGGCTGACTCAACCGGATTATTGGAGAACATTGAAATGAAAATCGACTTCACCAACCGTGTGGTTCTGATCACCGGCGCCTCGCGCGGCATCGGCCGGGCCACCGCGCTGTTGTTCGCCGAGCATGGCGCCCATGTCGCGCTGAACTATCTTCAGAACCAGGATGCGACCGACTCTCTCATCAGCGAACTGAAACCGTTTCCCATGAAAGCACGCGCCTACCAGGCCGACATCGCCGACGAGGCCGCAGTCAACCAGATGGTCGATCAGGTGGCGTCCGATTTCGGACGGCTCGATGTGCTGGTGAACAACGCCGGTATCTGGAAGGAAGCGCCGATCACAACCATCACCGATGAGCAGCTCTCCGAGATGATCGACATCAACCTCAAGGGGATGTTCCACTGTGTGCGCGCCGCGACTCCGTATCTGGCCAAACAGGGCGGTTCGATCATCAATATATCGTCAACCGCCGGCCAGCGCGGCGAGGCGTACCATTCGCATTACGCCTCGACCAAAGGCGCCGCCATTTCCTTCACCAAATCGCTGGCAACCGAACTGGTGCGCGAGAAGATCCGTGTGAATTGCGTCGCCCCCGGCTGGGTGGCCACTGACATGTCCTCCGACGCCCTCGCCTCCCCCGACGCCAACAAATACTTAAGCGAAATCCCGATGCGCCGTCCCGCCCGCCCCGAAGAAATCGCCGGCGCAGTAGTCTTCCTCGCCTCCGATTGGGCCAGCTTCATCACCGGCGAAGTGGTCAATGTCAACGGGGGGGCGGTGCTGTGCGGGTGAAGGGGGGATGCCCCCTGATTGCAGACCAAGCGTCC
>JAVHPP010000053.1:0-3404 GCA_036170655.1 Candidatus Zixiibacteriota bacterium
ATGAAAGCCCGTGACATCATGATTCTTGCCGGTCTGGTCATTCTGATCTTTGGATTGACCGTTGCCGAAAAGTACAGCGAACGGCAACGTGAAGCGCAGCAGCGACGGGATGAAGCCGCCGAACGTGCCGCCTGGGAGCAGAGCATCACGAAAGCGTTTGAGGGGCGGTGGCAGGATCTGTCCGCCCAGTTGCGGCGAAACCTGGATTCGATGGCCAATGATGTCGTTGCCGGGGGTGTAACCCGTGAGTCGCTGGCAGCCGTGGTTGTCGATTCGCCCCGTCCTTTGGGCGGAGGCCTCGTCGCGGCGGGGGAGAGGTCGGCGCGGGCTGCCGCCAACAGTGCGCCATCGGCGGACACGGATTCACTCGCCAGTGTCGTGCTTCGGGAGTACGAAAAGGGCCTGGCGGCGCTGCCAACTGACCTGACCGTCTATGAACGGCGCGTGGCCAACAATGAAGTGGCATCCCTGATCCGGGCGCGGTTTGGACTCTCGGTCCCGCGATTCGATTCACTCCTCAAGCGCGCTGGCCGTGGTCACTGAGTCGTAGCGCGGGCGTCTCGTTCGTGCCCCGTTAGGGATAAAGGATGAATTATGAATGACGAAAAGCCGTCTCGTCTGTGTCTGGTTGGTGAGCAGTTTGGCCCCGTTTGATTTTTCTGCAATAGATTCATTTTCCCGCCCGTAATAAGGGTAGGAATGGTCCGGTTCGGCGCCGCCCTCACACGGTCCCTTACGGCACGAACTGCACATCGAAATACCCTTCATCATCTGCCGCCCGCTTGTGGTCTCTGACAGAACGTTGCGACGTTGTCGCATGGGTTGTTCCGCCCGTGCAGGAAGATGGCTCTCAGGCAGGAGGTTGAAGATGCCAAAACGCAAAGTCATCCCGTTTACACGCGAAACGGAGAAGACGTGCTGGAACACGTACGGGTTGCAGGTGCTGACTCCGGAGCGGTTCCAGCAGGTGGTTCAGCAGATCATCAACGGCCGTTATCTCTTGTTTCGGCCGAGTCTGACGTCCAGACTCTGGGATTAGGTTCGCCGCTGACTGCTTGAGTCAGGGCTTAGGGCGTGTCAGTGAATGAGCCACACGAATGTCCGGCGAAGCAGGAGGACTGCCAGCGCGAGCACAGCAAAGTGCCAGATACCCAGCTCATGGGTGTGGATGATATCCCAAAGATCACGGCTGGCTTGTGCCGTCTTCTGTGGCGCTGCTAAGAGCCCCAGATTCTGCATCCACGCCCCGGTTGCCCCAATAATAGGAAGCGACTTGGCGACATGAGGGAGCTTCGCCGTCAGCAGGCCAGAGATCGTCAACAAGATGAGAATGATGATCATGATCGCTCGCATGGCTTCCTCCAGCTTACACTCTGTCGCATTCGCCGTGCCGGATCTTGGAGTACCCACTGATGCGCATTTGACTTCTGTCGAATTGTGAAGTCACAAAGTTGGATAAGTCGGTTCTCTTAAACTAATACTTTAATGATGGTGGACGTGGCATTGTCCCTTCAACTGCCAGATAGTGCACCGACCTGCACCCTGAAGTATGGGGGATGACGGTAACGTGTGCGGTCAACGCCAGGAGATTTTCGTTCCGACATTCAGGAAAAAGAAATTGAGGGGGGCGAGGACCTTTCGCGTGCGTTCGCCGATCATGCCGCCGATTTCTTCGAGTGAAGTCCCCAGACCGAAGTGCATTTCCTTGGTGATGGTCCGACCACTTCCATGGGTTGTGGAGTAGCCGATCCCCAAGAGGATGGGGACATAGCGTTGTTGCACTGGCCGGAAGGTCAGCCAGTAGATGTAATCGTCGTACTGTTTGCCGGTGTAGGCGATCAAACGGGCAGACCCGTTAAAGAACTGGCGCTTCACCCCGATCTTCACATCCCAACGGGGATCCCGCCGGCCGGAGCGCCAGTATGCACCGGCGACGCCGATCGTGTTGAACATGAGATCGGAAACACCGAATCCCTGACCCGGGTTGTAGGCGTCGATGGGGTATTCGACCGCGAATGTCCAAAGCCATGCCTCGAGGGCGGCGAGGCGGCGCGCCCTGCGGTGATCCATGCCGGTCCAGCGATAGCCGGCCTCCACAAGCTGCGTCAAGTGATAGGCGGCGAACAGGTGCGATGTTTCGTCGCTCATCGCCATTCCGTCACCCTTGAAGTCGCTCTTGAAGTGGAATTTGCCGCGCGACGGGCCCCATGCGCTCTGCGATTCCCGAAAGGCCACATAACCGACCCCGGCGCTGAACGCGTTCCACGCCAGCAAGCGCATCGGCTGAACGCCGCCGGGGGTAACACGGGCATCCCACCCATGACCAGGAGCCGCAGGTTCCTGCCACATGTCGTCGCCTGCTGTCAGGTCCATCGCCACCGTGCTGGCCGGATCGTCTGGCAGCGTGAGAATCCGCTTCGCATTCGCTGGGACAGAAAAGCACAGTGAAACGAGGATCGCGAGCAGCAAGCGGACAGCAATGGTCTGAAACCGGAGATATAGGACGCTCATCTGCCAGCAAGTAAACACATGGCCGCGTTCTTGGCAACAAGCCCGCGCCGAAAAGATCGCAACTTGCATGTTGATGCCTGTCACGTCAGGCGGTTAATTGCGCCGTCTTGGAGCGGCTGAGATCGCCGCCGGTGTGGTTTGAGCGGCATGATGTTGGAGGAGCGAGCAGTCGATGATCGTCACCCATGTTTACCAGCGTGACTTGGGCATTGTCCGGCGTGAAGGTATCGAGCCGTTCGATGCGCTGGTCAATTCCAAGGACGTGGTGTTCTGGGTGGACTTGTTTTCGCCCACCGACGAGGAGTCTTATGTTCTGACCGGCGACTTCCATTTCCATCCGTTGGCGATTGAAGACGTAATCGCCGAAGTCCCCACGCCCAAAGTCGACGACTACGGGAACTACCTCTTTGTGGTGTTCAAGATTGCCGATTATATTTCCGGCAGCGAAGGATTGAGCACCAAAGAGATCGACATGTTTCTGCTGAAGAATGGGGTCGTCACGGTCCACTACGAACCGGTCAAGCCGCTTGATGCGGTGGCAAAGCGCTGCCAGACCGACGAGCGAATCCTGTCCCGGGGAGCCGATTTCTTCTTCCATGCGGTGCTGGATCACATGGTCGATCACTACAATTCAACCCTGGAGCGGATCGAAGACGACGTGGATGTGGTGGAGGATCAGGTGTTTGACGATCCCCGTGAGGAGATCGTCAAACGTGTGTTCGACCTGCGTCGGGATCTGGCCCAGCTCAAACGGATTGTCACGCCTCTGCGGGAGATGCTCAACCGGTTCTCCCGTGATGTCTTCTCCTTGATTGGCCCGCAGGCCCAGGTGTATTTCCGTGACGTGTTCGATCACTTGCAACGCATCAACGAGCTGGCCGACTCGTTCCGGG
>JAVHPP010000054.1:0-15663 GCA_036170655.1 Candidatus Zixiibacteriota bacterium
GGCGAGGCTCTTGCCGAGCCTCTTTTTGGTGGAGGACAAAAAAAGGCTCGGCAAGAGCCTCGCCCTCCCTTTGGGAAACCTCGGCGGCGCCCTTCGGGCGCGGGGCCGTTTCATTGGCACCCGACTGGTATGGCGTCCGTCAGATCTCTGACTTCGATAATCCGTACTCTTTGATCTTGTACAGAAGCGAGCGGTAGCTGATCTCCAGTGCATCCGCCGCTTTGCGGCGGTTCCAGTTTGTCTTCCGCAACACATCGGCGATCAACTGTCGTTCCTCACGCTCAACGGCTGCCCCAACACGCCGCTTCAGGGAATATCCGGTCTCCGCTGTTGCTGGCGGGAGGGGATAGAGCGGGTCGTCAATGCGTGCCGTTTGGCGCTGCATCGGCCGCGTGGGACGCAGAATCTCGTCGATAACCGACTCGTCCTGCCGTACGACCATCTGCTTGATCAGGTTTTCCAGTTGCCGGACATTCCCGGGCCAGGGAAATGCCATCAGCTTCTGCATTGTCTGCGGCGAAAGGCCGCCGAATTTCTTGCCATAGGCATTGTTGTATTTCTCGATCAAGTGGTCTGCCAGAAGCGGAATGTCTTCAGCCCGCTCGCGCAGCGGCGGCAGGGTGACCGTGATCTCATTGAGGCGGTAGTACAGATCATCGCGCATCTGCCGCTGGGTGATCGCCTCCTCCAGGTCACGGTTCGTGGCGCACACGATGCGCACGTCAACCTTGATGGTCTGGAGGCCGCCCACGTGGACGAATTCCTGCTGTTCCAAAACCTGCAGGAGTTTGGACTGCAATGCCAGAGGCATGTCGCCGATTTCATCGAGGAAGATGGTTCCTTTGCTGGCAGCTTCAAACCGTCCCGGCTTGTTGCGATGGGCGCCTGTGAAAGCGCCGCGCTCGTACCCAAACAATTCCGCCTCCAGCAATTCGCTGGGAATGGCGGCGCAGTTCACCTTGGTAAACGCCTCCCGGCTGCGGTGGGATCCGGAGTGAAGAAGCCGCGCCACCACCTCTTTGCCTGTCCCGCTTTCGCCGCGAATCAGCACGGTCAGGTCACTGCCGGCGATCTCCTCGAGGATACTCTTGACCTTGCGCATGGCCGGCGAGTCGCCGACCAGGGTCTCAAAGCGTGAATGCAGAGTCTCGCGAAGATGGGCATTCTCCTGACGCAGCGCCCGTGATTCAAGGACCTTACGGAGGTGGATCTCAAGTTCCGCAGGATCAAAGGGCTTGCTGATGAATTCCGAGGCGCCCAGCTGAATCGAACGCACGATATTTTCCGTGTCGCCGTGCCCGGAGAGCATAATGATGTCGCTCTGTGATTCCGCGTGCCGGAGTCGTTCCAGCACTTCCAAGCCGGACATGCCCGGCATCATGATATCCAGCAGGATGATGGGCGGCTTCTCCTTCGAAGCCATTTGAATCCCTTCATATCCGTCAGAGGAGGAAATGACCCGGTACTGGCCGGGAAGGCGCTCGGACAGAATCCAAGGCACCTTCGGGTCATCATCGATGACCAGCAATTTGACGGCGTTTTCTGTCGCCATACTCTGTTCACTTGCAGACATGTGTCTCTCCAATGGGTTGCCCCATTGGTTTATCGGAAGGAATGTGAAAGCTCTCCACCATTTCCTGCAACGCGGCGCATACGCGGCAGGAGTGTGTCGCGCCGTTGCAGACTACCGGACGGGAAATTCGAGGAAGAACGTCGTCCCAGCGCCCGGATGGCTCTCGGCTCGTACCTCGCCATCATGTGCCCTGACGATCCGTTGCACAATCGGCAGGCCCAGTCCCGTGCCCGTGGGTTTGGTGGTGTAGTAGCGTTCGAAGATTCTGGCGATCTCTGACTGTTTCATCCCCGGCCCGCTGTCCTGTATGGCGATGGACAAACAGGGCATGCCGGTCTTCGCGCAAGGTTTCACCGTAGTCTTCAATCCGAGTGTCCCGCCGGCGGGTATGGCGTCGATGGCATTGGTCAGAACGTTCAGAAGGGCCTCGATGATCTGGTTTTCATCACAGAAGATCGGCGGCAACTGTTCGGGGATGTCGACGGTCATGGTCACTCTGTGTTTGTCGGCCATCTGTTTCACCAGCGAGGCGGCACGCCGGATGAGCGGGGAAGGATCGCGACGCTCCGTGCGGTACCGTCTCGGATTGGAGAAGTCGACCAGTTCCGTCACCAGCGTGGCGAGGCGAACGATTTCCTGGTCGGTCGATTCCAGAATCTCGGCTGCGCTCGGAATCAGTCTGGTCCGGCTTTGCAGCACTTGCAAACTGCCGCGAATGTTTGTCAGCGGTTTGCGCAAATCATGGGAAATCTCTGACATCATGTTCCCCATCGTGACCAGCCGCGACGCGTTCAGCAGGGCGCGCTGTCGCTCAAAGATCCGTTCCGCTTGGGAACCGACCAGCGCGACCAGATGACGTTCATGCTCCGAAAATGACGCGGCATGCTGCCGTGCAAGGACGAAGACACCCAGCGGGTGATCAACGGAACGAACAGGCACGGTCAGCATAACCTCTGCCGGCGCCTCCGGATTCATCTTGTGCAGCTCCGAAGCGATGATCTGGCTGCAGATTGCATCGTCGGAAATTTCATGCTTGTCGATCGTCACCGCCACCGGTGGTTTGTCCTCCCGGCTCAGCGGCGTATTGGCGGCTGACAAGACCACCCCCTTGCGATCCGATTGCCATTCCCACCACTGGATCTGATCGCACGGAGCCAGACGTTCCAACGCCTCGAAAACAACATTCACCATCTGGTCGGTGCGTTCCACCTCGGTCAGACGGTTGGATAGTTCATGCAACGCCGTGACCTCACTGAGCTGGCGTCTCACTTGCTGGAAATGCCGGGCGTCCTCGATGGCCATCGCGGCCTGAGCGGCGAGGGTGACCAGAAGGCGCAAATCCTCGCGTGTGAATGCCGGATGATCCCGTTTGTCAGAGATATTGATGACACCCAGGATGGAATTCGGGGTCTTGAGCGGAGCGCAGAGCAGCGATGACGTCTCGAACCGGGAGCGATTACGGCGGCGGAATTGCGAATCACGTTCGACGTCTTCGATGATAATTGGTTCGCCGGTTGAAACGACATGTCCCGCGATTGAATCACCGACCGGCAATTCGGTGTGTCCCAGCCGGTCCGGGACAGCTCCGGTAGCCGCTGCCACCGTGAGCGTTTCCCGTTCCGGGTTGAGCAGCATGATCGAGCCATAGTTGGCGCCGATCACACCGATGGCGAGGTTGAGGATCGATTTCAGCAACTTGTCGAGTTCACCAGTGGTCGACAGGGCGGCCCCAACTTCATGGAGTGCATTCAACTCCACGACGCGGCGGGATAACGTCCGATTCTTCTCCTTGAGTTCCGAAAGCAACGTGGCGCGGATCTGGTTGAGCCGGTGTGTCTCGATGGCGCGCTGCACCGTGAGGCGCATCTCTGTCAAATCGATCGGCTTGACCAAGTAGTCATAGGCGCCCTCGTTGATGGCCGCGATGGCCGACTCCAACGAGGCAAAAGCCGTCATCATGACAACCGGACGGTCTGGGTTCTGCGCCCGGGACGCGCGCAACACGTCCATCCCGTCCAGACCCGGCATGCGAACATCCACCACGACGAGATCAAATGAGCCTTTTTGCAGCCGGGAGATTGCCTCTTCGCCAGAGAGGGCTCCTTCGGTGACATGTCCGTCTTCCGAGAGCAGAGCCCGCAAAGAGGCCGTCATCCTGGGCTCGTCATCCACCACCAGAATGCGTCCTGTCGGGCGATCCGCGGTCCCCCGGCGGGCGGTATCCAATTCGGGCCGTATCGTTCTCATGCGGTTGCCGTGCTCCGGCCATGAGCGGACAATGATCGCGGTATCGATCCTTGTGCATCGACACGCCTCAGACAGACGGTGAACACGGCGCCCTTTGGCATCACCTCTGCGTTGGATACCTCGAGGGAGGCATCGAATCCTTCCAGGATGCCACGGCAGATGGCAAGCCCCAGCCCCGAGCCGTGACCGGCTTCCTTCGTTGAAAAGAAAGGCTCAAAGACACGCGGCAGATTTTCCGGATCGATCCCGCCTCCCTGATCGGTGAACGACATGGTGACGCGCTCGGCATCGGCCGCGGCCTGTATGGAAAGCGATCCTCCCGTTGGCATCACGTCACGAGCATTGAAGATGAGATTCATAAACACCTGGCGTAGTGGGTCGTCGCCGGCGATCACCAGCGGCAGATCGTCCAATGCGCCAATCCGCACGGTGATTCTGTGACGCTCGAGATCTGGTCTCAAGAACTCGATCACCTCTCGAAGCGATCGACCGGCATCAACGGCAGACGGCCGGCTGGCCTCCGGATGGAAGGCCTGCAGCAATTGCCGGATGATCCGGGCCATGCGATCGACTTCGTCTGAGATCGCAGCCAGTGACTGTGTAGCGGGATTTGCTGCCGGCAATGATCCTCTGATGATCTGCAGGTAGTTCCTGATGATGCCCAGCGGATTGTTGATTTCATGAGCAATGGCAGCGGACAGGCGTCCCAGAGTCGCCATTTTTTCGCTCTGAGTCAGGCGGTCCTGAGTCTGGATCAGTTCCTGGGCATAACGACGTTCGGATTCGTAAAGGATGGCATTCTCCAGTGAGACCGATAACTGCTCCACCAGCAGAGCGAGGAACTCGCGGTCTCCCGCGCCAAAGGGGTGGCCATTCAAGCGCCCAGACATATACAGCACGCCACGGAGGCGTCCACGCCGGAGCATCGGCGCGACCATCTCGCAGCCGAGACGTTCCAAAAGCTCTGTCTCCCGCCACCGGGCATCGAGCCGGGGGCGCAACTCCGAAAAGAGAACTGGCTGCTGCAGTGACGAAAGAACCTTGGCGAAGCCGGATTGCAGATCGAGCGTCCAGTCCTCGGTTTTGACCTCTGTCCATCCCTTCCAGCGGCAATCGGTGAGGGATGTGTCTTCGCCGGGCCGCTGGATGACCACGGCGGCCGCGCCGACGCCCAAATGGCTAATTGCGGTCATGATCATGCCGTCCAGCAGGGCATCCGTATCCAGCACGGCGCTGAAGCGCCGTGTGATGTCCAGAACGGTGTGGAGGTCGAACACTTCACGCTGGAGGCGTTGCGCCCCTCCCGGTGCAGCGGATTCGGCGCCCAGCGTGGCCGCGTCCCGGCGCTGATTCTCCCGTTGCGCGGTCATCGCAGTCTCCGATCCGGTTCCCATATTGTTTTGCTCCGACAGGCGTGAGGTGACGGCCTCATCCCGGGCGCAGATCACACTCGCTTTATCGGCAGTTTGCTGGTGATGATTGCCACGAGATGCTGTCAGAAAGGCAAAAAAGCGCCCCGCGCAGGATGCGGGGCGCTTTGAGGCGAAAATCGACTGAGTTCTATCAGACGCCGTCGGTTGCGGTCTTGGCGTCGTGCGGGTTCTGCTCGCCGGCTTGTTCCAAACCCTGGTACTTGGACGGGCACTTGACCAGGAGCCGCTCGGCCTCGAAGGTGCCGTTGACCACCCGGCCGTTGCATACCACCGACTTGGCCTGATCGAAATTGCCCGGCTTGACGCCATGATACGCGATCGGCAACGCGTGTCCCTGTTCATCCGTTATCGTGAATTTCAGCACACCGCCGGCGAAGTCGTAATGGACGTCGTTCTTCTCGATGGTCCCCATCACCTGACAGGAACGATCAAGTTGCTGCGCTTCGGCAAAGCCCACGTACGGAGTCAGCGACCCGCGAAAGGCGGTGAAGCCGACAATGCCGCAGACGACGATCAGACCGATTCCAATGACATAGCGTTTGTTCATTCTTTTGGCCCCCTGCGGGTTATCCGGCGGTCCACACGCCACAGGTAGAGGACAACACCGGCCCAGCTAATCAGCACAGCAATCAAAGCGATGTAGTTTGAGTCCATGGTCAACTCTGCTCCTCTTCTATACGCGCCGCCGCCACGCCCAATTTGAGCAGCCACACGTAGAGGCAGACAAAACCGATGATCGACATAACGAAAAACGTGGCCACTGTCGGCGACATGTTGAACTTCCCCTGGGTCGCCACGACCACCTGATTGGCATCTTCATGCAGCGACCGGTACATACGGGGCAGAACGAAGAATAAGATGGGGGAGATGGCCCCTCCGAAGATCAGGTAGACGGCGGAGAGGCGGCGACGCGCATCAACCTGTATGACCGCCTGCCGCAGGGCGAAAAAGGCGCCATAGAAGAGGATCAACACGAAGAGAAAAAGCTGCCGTGGGTCCCAATTCCAGTATGCGCCCCATGCCTGTTTGGCCCAGATCGCGCCCGTGATCATCGCGACGATGGAAAAGTTCAGTCCCAGTTCCGCCGCCGTCGAGGAGACCAGATCGTGGACTGGTTTGCGGGTGCGCAGATAGACAATGGCGTACACGGCCGCCACGATAAACGAGAGAAATGAGACCTGTGCCATGGGCACATGGAAGTAGAAAATACGGGAGGCCGCTGCCCCCTGCGGCAGCGAAGCCAATGGAGGGGTGCTGACAAACGCCGCAACGATGACGATCGTGATCAGGATTATCGCGCCCGCCTTGACGATCGTCATCCCCTGTCCCGCTTTCTCCGCATCCGGTCAGCAATATGAAACATGCAAAGGTTCCACCCAAGACGAATCATGTCCAAATGGGTCAGTTTTGACACGCGACAGCGACTTTCATCACGACGGACCCAACACTTGTGGTGGAGGCATCCCTATTTGTGGTGCAGGCATCCTTGCCTGCGTATGCCCCGCCTCATTCTCGCCACACAAACGGGAAAAGCAGCCACCCAGCCGTCGTCGCCACCACGCCATAGGCGCCCAGCACCGCGAATGAGTCTCCAAGGCCCGTCGGAATCCCGCCGCCAAAGCACACTTCCGTCACCCTGATCAGCACCACCAGGAGAGGGAGAAGCACCGGGAATGACAGCACCGAAAAGAGCGCTCCGCGCACTCCCGCCGCCGCAATCAGCGCCCCGATCAGGGTGGTGGTCCCAACCAGGCCCACTGCCCCTAATATCGACGTCGCGATCCACAATCCCCAGTGCGACAAGTTGATGTTCAGCATCACCATAAACAGTGGTGTGAGCACGGCTTCCAAGAGAAGGATGAGCAGCAGATTGAACCCCCACTTGCCAAAGAAAACCGCGTCATCCGGGGCTGTCAGCTTCAGAAAGGTCGCTGTCTTCGTCTCCACCTCTTTGACGAATGTTTGTGCCAGAGAGGATAGCGCCGAAAAGAACAGGATCGTCCAGTAAAACACGGCGGCGAGCAACGCCGTGATGCCCGCGCCGCCGATCGCAAAGGACATCGCCGTCAGCGTGACCAGCGCGAACAGAAAGAGCGCATTGACCGCGTAACGCGTGCGGTACTCCGAGCGCGTGTCCTTGACGAAGATCGCCCAGATCCTACTGGCCGGCGACGAAGCAGCTTTGGGCACGCTGGGCCTCCTCGGGATCATTGGTGGCGATGATCAACGCCAGATTACGCCGCGCCAGCGAAGACCAGACGCGATCGCTCCCCTCTTCGTCCAAATTGGCTGTTGGCTCGTCTAAAAGCAGAAGCGCGGGATCTTTGAGAAACGCGGCCGCATACTTCAGCCGCTGCTTCATGCCCGACGAGTACGTGGATACCATGTCGCTGCCCCTGTCGCTGAGTCCGATCTCATCGAGCATCGCCTGGGAATCTCCCGGTGTCTTCCCCCAGGCGCCGACCCGATTGGCAAATTCCAGATTCTCCAGCCCTGTCAATTCCTCGTACAGAGCCAGGTCGGGCGAGACCAGACCGAGGTAGCGGTACCGCTCGGTGGCAGGGATGGGCGTGCCGTGACGTGAGTAGGTGACAGCGCCTGCGTCCGGACGGAGCAGCCCGGCGATTAGTTTCACGAGCGTGCTCTTGCCCGATCCATTCGGTCCGACGATGGCCAGTGATTCCCCTGTGGAAAGACGGATCAGCGCATCATGGCAGATCACATGCCGACCGAAGGCCTTGCAGAGTCCGGTGATATCGAGAGTGAATGCGGGGGCGCTCATTTGGGAGCTCATTGCGATTCCTGGCGGCGGGCAGACCGGACGGCGCACCGGATAGCCACCGCCGGATCATCGCCGCCAATCTACGCGGTTTGATGACGCGCGGAAATGGAAAGTGTGGAGGATCGCCGACGCCCGCCCGATGCGCTCTGCTGAGTCAGTCGGAAGCAGCAGCGAGGCGGTGCCAAATCACACGGCCGCCGCAGCCAATGTGTGCCGTGATGGCTCGATCGGGAGATCGAGTCCCTTGCGTTTGATCAGCCAGTTGTGCAAACCCAGCGCCGCTGTCTTGGCTTGTCCCATGGCGAGAATGACCGTGGCGCCGCCGGTGATAACGTCGCCAGCCGCAAAGACGCCTTCCTTGGAGGTCATGCCACTGGCGGAATCCACCTGCACGACGCCCCGCCGATCCGTCTTGATTTCCGGGGTCGCCTCGGTAATCAACGGATTGACGCCGAAGCCCAACGCGAGAACCACCGTGTCAACGTCGAATATTTCTTCGGAACCGGGTATCGGTTCGGGGCGACGCCGGCCCGATTGATCGGGCTCGCCCAGACGCATGTGCTGGATTTCGATCTGCTTGACGAAATAGTTTTCATTGCCAATGAAACGGGTCGGGGCGTTGAGCCAGTGGAACTCAACCCCTTCGGCGATGGCATGTTCCAACTCCTCGGTGCGTGCCGGCGCTTCGGCCCGTGTGCGGCGGTAGAAGAGGTACACCTTGTCGGGCCCGAGACGCAGTGACGTGCGCGCAGCATCCATCGCCGTGTTCCCAGCGCCAATCACCGCCACGCGCTTTCCGCAAAAGACAGGCGTGGCGCGTTCGGGGAACAGATCTGACCGCATGAGATTGAGACGCGTCAGAAACTCATTGGCCGAGTAGACACCATTGAGATTCTCGCCCGGAAGTCCGGTGAACCAGGGCAGTCCGGCGCCGGTGCCGAGGAAGACCGCATCGAATCGTTCTTCTTCCAGCAACTCGTCGACCATCACGACCTTTCCCACAACGGCGTTGCAGATGATCTCGACGCCCATTTTCTCGAGGTATCCGATCTCGGATTCAATCACGTCGCCGGGGAGACGGAAACGGGGAATCCCGTAGAACAGCACACCGCCGGGACGATGCAGCGCCTCGAAGATGGTCACCTTGTGCCCGCGCTTGGCCAGTTCGAATGCGGCCGTTAGGCCGGCCGGGCCGGATCCGACGATGGCGACTTTACAGCCGGTCGGCGGCGCAACCTTGGGATCGGCGACGTGCCCTGATGCCCGCTCCCAGTCGGCGGCAAATCGCTCGAGCATGCCGATCCCCAACGGTTTTCCCTTCTTGCCGATCACACAGTTGCCTTCACACTGCTCATCCTGGGGGCAGACACGGCCGCAGATTGCGGGCAGGACGTTGGTTTCTTTGATTTTTTCGGCGGCCTCGGCGAACCGGCCCTCGGAGATCAGGTGCACGAAACTGCGGATGTCGATCCGCACCGGACAGCCATCCATGCACGTCGGCTTGCGGCACTCCAGACAACGCGCCGCTTCCCGCATCGCGGCCTCTTCGTCGAGGCCGAGCGGTACTTCATTGAAATTGTGCGATCGCACGTCAGGGGGCTGTTCCGGCATTACCTGACGGGTGATCTTCATCCGTTCTTTAAGAGGAAGTTTTTCGGGTGTGTCCATGAGGTCGGCCTTCACATGTGCGCTTGCAGTTGCTTTTCCAGACGACAGAACAGATCCATCGCCTGCGCTTCCTGGGTCTTGTACATCTTTTGACGCATCATCAATTCATCGTAATTCACCTGATGGCCGTCGAAATCGGGGCCGTCGTAACAGGCGAACTTTGTCTGTCCACCAACTGTCACCCGGCAGGCCCCGCACATGCCGGTCCCGTCGACCATGATCGCGTTGAGCGAGACAAGTGTGGGGATCTTCCTAGGCCGGGTCATCTCGCTGACCGCGCGCATCATCGGCACTGGACCGATGGCCAGAACCGCCCCGACCTGTTCCTTTTCAAGGATCTTTTCCAATGCGGCCGTGACGAAGCCTTCGATCCCCCGCGAGCCATCGTTTGTCGTGATGTACACCTCATCGCAGACCTCGCGCATTTCATCTTCGAGCAGAACCAGCTCTTTGGTGCGCGCGCCGATGATCCCGATCGTCCGGCGCCCCTGCGATCTCGCCTCGAGCGCATTGGGCATGACCGCGCCCGCCCCATACCCGCCGCCGATTACGACCAGCGTGCCGTCCGGCGGAAAGTGCGTGCACCGGCCCAGAGGACCAACGACATCCCTGATGGTATCGCCGGGGCCGAGTTTGATCAGCGTCTTGGTCGTGAAGCCGATCCCCTGCACAATAATCCGGAGAGTGCCCTCGGCTTCATCCCATCCCGACAATGACAGGGGAATGCGTTCCCCCTGCTCATCGAGGCGGACAATGACAAATTGCCCCGGCTTGACTTTCCGGGCAATCCACGGGGACTCGATGTGGAACATCACAGTGTCGGGAGCGACGATTTTTTTGCGAACGATTCGATGCATGGCGGGTTGTCCAATGAGGGTATGCGACTTATATCGCGGCTCGTTTCAGTGGTGCAAGCGAACAGAAGAGCATCGGGACCAGCCACAACTCCTGATCCCCGGGACTCTCCCGAAAGGGAGAAGATACCTCCCCTCCTAATTTCGTCAAGAATACTCCCGGATTTCACTCCGCGTTGAACGACTTTTTGACAATTATGGAGCTTGGGGTGACCTGCCGGGCGCGCCAGGGCTTGGGGCGTGTTGAAAAACCTGACGGACGGCCCATGCCTTGTGATATTACCCCCGCGAAAGGGCGTGCTGAAAAGAGACGCACAGCCAGAAGTTCCAAGGAATGGCCGCTCTCTTTTCGGGAGGGCGAAGCTCCTGCTGAGCCTCTTTGTCCATCGGGAAAAGAGGCTCGCCAGGATGCCCGCCCTCCCTGGCAACACGCGGGCGTGTTGGCCGAATCGAGGGCTCTGCAATACGCCCGAAAACGGGGGTGTCTGGAATGGCGAGGAAGAAAATGGGTTCCCACAGCACCGAACTCCGTGCGAAAAGTGCCGGAATGTCCATCCTGCTGGTTGACTTGGAGAAGTGAAAACCGTTTTCTTTTTGCCCCCACGCGAGAGATCGCCTGCGTATGCGGTTGATATCACCGGGGGGAGATGACTACTGAATTCCAACTGGACTGACTGGCAACAGGAGCACACTCTGCCAAGAAAAGCAAGTTGCAAACCCTTAACAGGATGGACATGGACACAACATCGCACGTTAAACACGCAGCGCCTTCAAATGACAGACAGCGTACACTGACGCTCGGATTGCCGGAGTTCACCGCCGCCGATCTGTTCATCCCCGCCCGGCTGTCGGATCTCACTGACGCCTTCCACCAGTACCTTCAGTCGCGTGATCGCGACTTGTGGGAGCGGTTTGACTCGTACAGGCGAGGGCAAGGGGAATCGCTTGATCCCGTGCGGGTCTCCAATCTGCTGGTGGCCGTCGCGAGCCACCTCGGCGCGTTTGTCACCCTGCTCTTTGGTCTCGAGCCAGACACGGCGCGCTTGCGTGAATGGACCGTCGAGCAAGCGCCGATTTTCCGATTCAAGAAGGAATTCCTTGTCCGCCGTGTTCTCCGGAAATACACCGAGGCACAGCAGGCCCAATTCGCTGAGCCCATCGACACCCGCGTGGCGCTGATGCGCGAGGTGTTTAACGGAATGCCGGTTCCCCAGGATGACGCGGAATTGGTCACGTCGCGTCTGGCGGTTTTCCTGATCGACAGCGAACAATCTCTGAAAAGCGCGTTTGCGGCCGGTCCGAAAGCGTCCGATCACCAGGCGACTGGCACCGTCC
Organism: Candidatus Zixiibacteriota bacterium; assembly: GCA_036170655.1. Taxonomy (GTDB): domain Bacteria; phylum Zixibacteria; class MSB-5A5; order WJJR01; family WJJR01; genus JACRMA01. The sequence continues at coordinate 11,893 of JAVHPP010000054.1, forward strand.
TTCAGACGGTGCGCGTCTTTGTTCAGTCTTTGCAGGCGCGGATGCCGGAGTGGGCTGCTCTCTCGCCGGTTCCCGGCAGCAGTGACCCGTCCACTTCGGACAACGATTCGAGGGCGCTGGGAATCCTCATCGACACGCTCGAACGGTGGACCGCAGCAGCGTATTATCAGGCTCAGGCCGATCATCACCGAGACGGGTGGGTGAGTTGGCGGCTGCCAGAGAAGGTCGATTTTGAGGCCGGCCTGGTCGCGCGCGAACATCCCGACGGCGGTCTGGACGGCGAGTGGGTAGGGCCGCCTTGGCGGCACCGCCGGCGCGATGGGTTTGCCCTGACGGACCGTCGCCTGCCGCCGCTCCCTGTTCTCAGCGAAGTTGACTACTGCATCTTCTGCCATGAACGCGGCAAAGATTCCTGCGCCAAGGGCCTGCATGAGAAGGACGGCAGCATTAAGTCCAATCCTCTGGGGGTATCCCTCGAAGGGTGTCCGCTCGGGGAGAGAATCTCGGAAGCGCATCTGCTGAAATCACGCGGCGATTCTCTGGCGGCCTTGGCCATGGTGATGATCGACAATCCCATGTGTCCAGGCACCGGCCACCGCATCTGCAACGATTGCATGAAGTCCTGCATCTATCAGAAGCAGGAGCCGGTGAATATTCCGCAGATCGAAACGCGCATTCTGAACGATGTCCTGGAGATGCCGTGGGGATTCGAGGTGTACTCGCTGTTGACACGCTGGAATCCGTTGAACGTGAAGCGGCCCCATGCGCTGCCCTACAATGGCAAGAATGTCTTGATTGTCGGCATGGGGCCGGCCGGATATACGCTGGCCCATCATCTCTTGAACGAAGGGTTTGGCATTGTCGGGATCGATGGCTTGAAGATCGAGCCGCTCCCGTCGCGGCTGACCGGCGCGGATGGCTCCCTCCCCGAGCCAATTCGTGACATCAACACAATTCGGAAGGGACTCGACCAACGCTTGCTGGCTGGATTCGGCGGAGTGTCCGAGTATGGAATCACGGTCCGGTGGGACAAGAACTTCCTCACGGTGATTCATCTGGCGCTGGCGCGACGCGATCGTCTGCGCATCTATGGCGGCGTCCGCTTCGGTGGGACCCTCACAATTGAGGACGCATTCGACCGGTTCGGTTTCGATCACATCGCCATCGCGGCCGGAGCCGGCAAGCCGACGATCGTGACCATGAAAAACAATCTCATCCGCGGAATTCGCATGGCGTCGGATTTCCTCATGGCTCTGCAACTGACCGGCGCGTTCAAGAAAGACGCTATGGCGAACTTGCAGGTCCGTCTGCCGGCGCTGGTGATCGGGGGCGGTCTGACCGCAATTGATACGGCGACCGAACTCTTTGCCTACTATCCGCTTCAGGTCGAAAAAATCCTGGAGCGGTACGAGGTCATGACCAAAAAGTACGGAGACGAGTCATTCTGGTCCGGCGTTAGCGCCGAGAATCGCCTCATCCTCAGCGAATTCCTCGATCATGCCAGACAAATCCGGACCGAACGCGAACGCGCCTCTCAAACCGGTGAACAGCCCGACATCTCGCGACTGGTGCGTTCCTGGGGCGGCGTCAAGATTATCTACCGCAAAGACCTTGACGACTCTCCGGCCTATCGCCGCAACCACGAGGAAGTGATCAAAGCCTTCGAAGAGGGGATCGCGTTCATCGAGCGCATCAGCCCTGTAGAAGCGCTACGTGATGAGTTCGGCGCACTCCGCGGCGTGATCTGTAAACGTCAAAGCAAGACAGGCAGGCGCTGGTCTGACACCGGCGAGACACTCACGCTTCCCGCCCGATCCCTACTGATCGCAGCCGGCACGAGCCCGAATGTCATCTATGAGCGGGAGCACCCCGGCACTTTTGAATTCGACGAAGGAGGCCAGTTTTTTCAGCCCTACCGCGCAATCTACGATGACAAGGGAAGTGTCTCCTTTGCGAAGGGGACTAAAGACCAGCCGGGATTCTTTACATCATACCACCGTCATGGCCGTCACATCACGTTCTATGGCGACAATCATCCGAAGTACGCCGGGAATGTTGTCAAAGCGATGGCCTCGGCGAAGGACGGATTCCGGCACATCGTCAGACTTTTCGGTGATGATCTGAGCCGGGTTGACCCATCGCGCCAGCCGGAGCGTGAGCAGAATTGGCGGAGACTGGTGGGTTCTCTTGACGATGGCATGCAGCCTCGAGTCGAGCGGGTCGAACGGCTGACGCCGACGATCGTGGACGTCATCGTGCGCGCGCCGCAGGCTGTCCGTCAATTCCGTCCGGGGCAGTTCTACCGGCTGCAAAACTACGAGACCCACTCGCAACGGATTCAGGGAACACGGCTCACCATGGAAGGTATCGCGCTCACCGGCGCATGGGTGGATCAAAAGCGTGGTCTTCTCTCGATGATCGTTCTGGAAATGGGCGTTTCTTCGCGGCTCTGCGCGTACCTGCAGCCGGGTGAACCCGTGGTGGTAATGGGGCCGACCGGTGCGCCAACCCAGATTCCCTCCGGCGAGACGGTGTTACTGGCCGGCGGCGGGCTGGGAAATGCGGTGTTATTCTCGATTGCCCAGGCGATGAAAGAGAATGGCAATCGCGTGATCTATTTTGCCGGATACAAAAAGGCGCAGGACCTCTTCAAGCAGGACGAGGTTGAACAGGGCACGGACAGTGTCGTGTGGGCCACCGACGTCGCTCCGGCGATCGTCCCGCGACGTGCACAGGATCGGTCCTTAGTCGGGAATATCGTCCAGGCCATGAACGCCTATGGACGCGGGCAGCTTGGCATACCGGCCATCCCCCTCGATGCTGTCAATCGGATCATGGCCATTGGCTCCGACCGGATGATGAACGCGGTCCGCGAGGCCCGCCACACAGTCCTTGCTGATCTGCTGCCTCAAGGTCATATCGCGATCGGCTCGATCAACTCCACGATGCAGTGCATGATGAAAGAGATCTGCGCCCAGTGTTTGCAGATGCACGTCGACCCGGTGACCGGCGATCCGGCCGGACCCGTGTTTAGTTGTTTCAATCAAGACCAGCCACTTGACGAAGTTGATTTTGGGAATCTCAACGAACGGCTGAAGACAAACTCCGCGCTCGAATTCGTGGCGAACCGCTGGCTGGACCATCTGCTGAAAGAGAATCCGCTGGCGCATGTCTGACGGGCAGCGGACAGGGAGATGTCATTGATGGATGTGTACCTTGGCATTGATATCGGCGCCACCTTCGTGAAGCATGGCGTGATTGACCGCGAAGGGCATATTCTCTTTGCCGACCGTGTCCCCACGCGCGGCGACGCGGGCCGGAACGCGTCGCTCGATGGAATTTCCGCCTGTGCGCGCCATCTGGCCGAATGGTGCCGTCACGCGAATCACGAGGCCATCTTCGTGGGTATTGGGTCTCCGGGCACGATCAACCCGCAGACGCATGTGGTGCAGCCGCCGACACCGAACCTGACGGCGATTATCGGTGTCGATCTGGCTGGTTTGGTGAGGCAACAGACAGGTCTGCCGACCGCCATCGAAAACGATGCCAACTGTGCGGCGTGGGCCGAACATCGCTTCGGGGCGGGACGCGGGATCAACAATCTCATCTGCATCACTGTGGGCTCAGGGATCGGCAGCGGATTGATACTCGACGGACAGATATTCAGCGGTCCATCCGGTTCGGGCGGCGAACTGGGGCACGTGACGATCGACTGGCAAGGCCCGCTGTGTCCTTGTGGCAATCGCGGGTGCCTCGAGAACTACACGTCGG
>JAVHPP010000055.1:0-15646 GCA_036170655.1 Candidatus Zixiibacteriota bacterium
GACTTGGATTGTGCCGGTATTCGCCAAAATGTTTTCCGGTTTGGGTGCCGAATTGCCAGGGCCAACTCAGTTTGTGTTGGCAGTGTCCAATTTCCTACAACACAATGTTGGGAAGATCTTCTTTGCGCTGATCCTCGCCGTCGTCGGTTTACGGCTGGCGCTGCGCACCGACAATGGCCGTCTCTATTTCGACCGATTTCTCCTGAGGGCGCCTTTGGTGGGCACCCTCGTGCGCAAGAGCGCCATCTCCCGTTTTACCCGGACTCTGGGCACGCTGCTTTCCTCCGGTGTCTCGATTCTGGAGGCGTTGGAAATCACCGCGAAAACCGCTGGCAATCGTGTCATCCATGATGCCATCCGCCGCTCCGTGGTCGCCATCGCCGAGGGAGACACAATCACCGGCCCGCTCCTTCAGACCGGTGTGTTTCCCCCCATGGTGACCCAGATGATTTCGGTGGGTGAGAAGACGGGCGGGTTGGATGATATGCTCTCCAAGATTGCCGATTTTTATGATGAGGAAGTTGACGCGGCGGTGAGCGCCCTCACATCGATTATTGAACCGGTCATCATCGTGTTTATGGGGGTCGTCATCGGCGGCATCCTGATCGCGATGTACCTGCCGATGTTCGACATCATTGGCAAGATCAAGTAGCATTGTTAGAGACCGGCAGCGCTCCGCCGTAAGGCGGAGCGCCCTGCCGTTCTGCTGGCGGCCACTGCACATCAGAACTTCGGGACAGCTTCCATGTTTATCTACTCCCGTCGCCATGCCGCACTGACGACCCGGCCCTCGTGGGTGATCGGGACACGTCTCGTGGCGTTCGCCGTCACCATCGCGCTGGCTTGGCCATTGTGGAAGACGTCCCCCACGCTGGCGGAATCCATTCTCGTCTATAGCGCGGTCACGCTGGCGACTGTCACGTTTGTCGCCATGGGGCGGCGCTGGTCCCTTCCCTTTCTGGGAGGTTTTCTGCAGGCCGGGCAGATCGCCTGTGAACTCGTTGTCGTTTCGCAGATTGTGCTGCTGACTGGTGGCTTGCGCTCGCCGTCCTTCTATCTCTACCTGACAACGATCATCTCCGCTGCTGTGACCTACCGGCTGGTCGGCGCGCTGCTGGTGGCCTGTACCGCGATGGTCGCCTATGTCATGGTGGTCTGGATCGACGCTGGCCATGGCCTCGCTCTGTTGCTGCCTTCTGAGTGGCTGGGAACCGTGAGGCAACTTCCCGACGAGGACTTCTATACCGTGTTTGTCCGGCTCTGCATCTTCTACCTCTGTGCATTCATAGGCGGGTATCTCGCGGAACGCCTGTCGGCCAACGATGAAGTGCTGGCGCACACGACAGAAGCGCTCAAGGTCGCCAAACTGGAGACGGGGGATATTCTCAAGCACCTGAACTCCGGGATTCTGACGGTCGATCTGGCCGGTCACGTCGTCTATTTTAATCATGCCGCAGAGGATATCTTGGGCATCTCCAGCAAGCGCGTTCGCGGTCGCCCCATCCGGGAAGCGTTCGGTGCAGAGATTCCAGAACTCGTCGAACGACTCGAAGCCGTTCTCCACTCGCAGAAGATGGATACGCGAACGGAATTGTCGCTGCATCGCGCTGATGGCCGCAAGGTGCCGATCGGACTCTCGACCTCGGTTCTTGGTGGGACGGGGGAGATGCCACGGGGGGTCATTAGTATATTCCAGGATCTCACCGAGGCCAAGTTGATCGAAGAGAAGCTGCGCATTCAGGACCGGATGGCGGCCATCGGTGAATTGTCTGCTGCGATCGCGCACGAGATCCGCAACCCTCTGGCGGCCATATCTGGGTCGGTGGAAGTGCTCCGTAACGAGTTGAAACTGGAAGATGAAAACAGACGTCTCCTCGAACTCATCATCAAGGAGTCGGCACGGCTCAACAAGATTCTGACAGACTTCCTCAGTTACGCGCGGATTCGTCCGACGGTTACCGGACGGGTCAACGTTGCGCCAGTGGTCGATGAAGTGATGGAAATCGCACGACGTCACTTCCCGAATCGGCAGGTCACCCTGAGTGAGCATCAGCCGGATCGCTCGCTGGCCGTGCAGGCCGACGCCGATCATCTCAAGCAGATTCTCATCAATCTTGTATTCAACGCGGTCGAGGCGATTGATCGCCCCGGTGGTCAAGTCATGGTTTCTGTCGGGATCCCGCACGAGTTGCCCGCCTCCAGCATGGAGGACGACTCAGGGTCCCCAGTGGATTGGGTTGCGATCGCGGTGCAGGACGATGGCATTGGCATTCCTGAAACTATCCGGCACCGGCTCTTTGAGCCTTTCGTATCGTCAAAGTCCAACGGCACCGGGCTGGGGCTGGCCATTGTATCTCGCCTTGTCGACAATGTCGGCGGCGTAATCCGTGTCGACAGTACGCCGGGGGACGGTGCCACCTTTACGGTCTCTTTGCCGCGATGTCCGGGAGGGCAACGGCGCGTGGATGGTGGCAGTACGGGTGTCCCGCCCCGAAGCGAGGGTCTTCGCCTCGTGGCCCTTGGCGATCAGTCTGATTCGAGAGACGAAAAGATACACGCCTGAGACGTGCCATCGTGCACACGCTGCCTCGGGCATTTTCCACATGGGTATGACAGGTTTCGCTGGATTGACGACCCCAGAATCGGTCACCGCACATAACTCCATTTCACTCAATGGCTTTCGATTGCAGGTCGGGGTGTTTTTTCTTTGACTCTGCCGGGGCAAACGTCTATGATAAACAGTCGGGGACGCGGACGATGGATACCACGCTGCAACAGACGCTTTCTCCGATCGCTGAGGGTCTGAGGGAATTCGAAGGGGCCTTCTCCGATGCGCTTGGCGAGCATGCCGGGCTGATCGGAGCGATGGCGTCCCACGTGCTGACCTCACCCGGGAAGCGCATCCGGCCCGCCATGTATTTGCTGGCGGCGTCGGTTGTCAGCAGTGACGCGGAACGGCCGCCGGTCGACGGGGCGGTTGCGATTGAGTTGATCCACACGGCGACTCTGCTGCACGACGATGTCAACGACGGCGCCGATCAGCGCCGTGGCCGGCCGGCTGCCAACAGGGTCTGGGGGAATCTCGCAGCGGTCCTGATGGGGGATCATCTCTTCGCCAAGGCGTTCCATATCATGGTACAGTTGAGAAATCAACGCGTGCTCGATGCGATCTCCGCGGCCACAGAGCGTGTGGCAATTGGCGAGTTACTGCAAGTCCAGGAGATTAGAAATTGCAGCCTCTCAGAGGCTGGTTATCTCCAGATTATTGGCGACAAGACGGCGGCGCTCTTTGCCGCTGCCTGTGAAGCAGGATCGCTGCTGAACAATCACCAGCAGTGGGCGTCTCGTTTTCGCCGTTTTGGAGAATTGGTCGGGTTGGGTTTTCAGATCGCCGATGATCTCCTGGATTACATCGGCGATGAATCCCTGACCGGCAAGCCGGTCGGCAACGATCTCAGGGAAGGGAAAGTCACTTTACCTTTGATCTTTGCCTTGCAACAGGGGTCGGAAACGGAACGCCGTCACGTGCTCGAGTGCCTGTCTGCCGAAGACCCTCGCTTAAGGGCTGACCACCGTGGGAATGGGTTCGGCGAGGTCGTGGACTTTGTCCGTCGCAACGGCGGTTTTGAATACGCCCGCCAGCGCGCCGATGGTTTTTGCAACCAGGCGATTGAATTGATTGAGGATATTGAGGATTCCGTGTACAAACGCTCTTTGGAAGCACTCGTCACCCATACCGTCAGCCGGAAATCATAAAACACGCTGGACTCCGGAATCAGGCCCGACCGATGGCCGCTGACTGCCGGGCCATGCCGAAGACCCTTGCTTCGGGGCGGTTATGATGGTTGGCAACTTCGTGCCACAGTCAGTGTAGAACTGTCAGCCGTTCGATGACTCGGCCGCCACGCCTCGTGATATTGTGATCCCTCTCGCCTTCATCCGTCTGACATCGTCCCAGTGGTACTGGGCTCTGGCCGCTTTGGTGATTTCTCTGGCTGGGATCGTGTTCTACTATCGTCGCACCGTTCCCCCGCTCCGGGGCGTCATCAAGACCCCGATGATGATTCTCCGGGCCATCGCGGCGGTGGCGCTCTTTGTGGCTCTGGCGGATGCACTTTGGGCTGCGGTCAAGACAGATCGGCCCCTCTATGATCTCGTGGTCTTGTTAGATCATTCGTCGAGTATGACAGAGACCGACGGCGGCGATCAGACACGTTTCAATCGTGCGGCCGACTACTTCGAAAAACGGATCAAACCGGCCTTCGAGAAGAGGGCTGCCATTCATCAGTTCTATTTTGCCGATGGTCTGCTCAAGGGCCAGGTCCCGCCGGATTCGTTCGGGACATCAACCGCTCTGGGGGACGCGCTGAGTGCCTTGGCTGACCGGCCCGGGAATCTGGTGCCTAAGGCGGTTGTGATTCTCTCTGATGGCGCCAGCAACCGGGGAGCGGACCCAGCCGAGGCGGCAGCGCGTCTTGGTATTCCCATGATGGCCACGGGGTTCGGCCGAACCGTCGGTGCCCAAGCGAGTATTGTGGACGTGACTGCCCCTGAAGTCGTTCTGACCGGCAAACCATTTGACATCACCAGTGCGCTACAGAGCGGAGGTCGCGATGAAGATGTCCGGCTGCGGCTCTCCACCCATGGCCGATCCATCACGCAAAAGACGGTACCGCTGACCAAAGGCGGTGCGCGTACCCCTGTCACCCTGTCGGCCACCGTCGATGCACCCGGTGAACATGAATTCCGCATCGATGTGATCGGTGCTGATGGCCGTGTTTCACCGACGGCAGGGCGGACACTGTTTGTCCACGCACTGAAGGGGAAGATCAAAGTCCTTCTCTTCGGTGGAGCACTGGATTGGGAGTACACCTATCTCAAACGGTTCTTGGAAAGACAGTCGCAAGTCGAACTCGTAGCCCCCGACAAAGGCAAGCCATCCGTTGGTGCTTCTCTGCCCACGGTGACGGACTGGACTGATGCCGATGTTGCCCTATTTCTGCATCCATCGCGCCGGGAACTCGAGACAGTGTGGAGTCCGCATGTGGCCCAGTTCACCTCGCCGGGACATGGGGTGGTATTTCTGCTGAACGAGCGCTTCGCAGCGGCCGGACCGCAGTCATCACCCTACCCATTCGAGTCCCTTCACAGCATGCCGGTCAATGTGCAGGGTGAGTTTCCCCTGAAGCCTCAGCCGACCCGTCAGAATCATCCCTTGGTCCGCCTTGATCCGACTAATGACTGGAGTCGGACCAGCGAGCAGTGGACAGGCCGTCCGCCTTGGGCTCATATGATCTGTATGGATGACCTTCCCAAGGGCGTTGATGTTCTCGTGAAATCTGCTGCCGGAGCCGGTGGTGCGGAATGTCCCGCGCTTTGGACTCGTTCCTTGCGGGGGATGAAGACGATTGTTTTGGCAGGCGGGCCTCTATGGCGGTGGGTGGCAGAACGGGCGGCAGAAGGTATTGCCCCCTCGGAGTACGATGCGTTCTGGGCAAACGCCATCCGATGGCTGTCGTTGCGTGACGAAACCGACCGTCTTGCCATGCGTTCGGACCAGCAAATCTACCACGTTGGCGAGCCCGTCGTCTTGGCCGCTTCTGTGTTTGACGAAGTTTACCGATTCCTCGATCGGGCCGAGGTGACAGCCCGCGTCTGGCCCGACTCCGCTGTGGGAGAGACGCTCCGTGTTCTCCTGCCGCCCGGTTCCGGAGACCGGTTCGAAGGACGACTTTCACACCTGGCGCCGGGGACTTATCGCTACGATGGGCGTGCCGTCGTCGACAGCACGGCCATGTCTCTGACCGGGGGTATCTTCCGGGTCGAGCCATACGGGCTGGAACAACAGTCTCTCGGCCTCGATGAGACGCTCCTGCGCGGTGTGGCCCAGCGTTCGAGCGGACGCTACTACAATGAGAACGAACCTCCCGCGTATCTCGATTCACTGGATTGGGCCGCGCCGGTACACGAGCGCGTTGTCGAGGTCCCTCTCTGGAATCAATCGATCGTGCTTGGCATTTTCATCGCCACACTCATGATCGAATGGTTCGTCCGCCGCCGCAAACAGCTCCTGTGATTTGGTCGAAGGCCCTCGCTGCGCCGTCCACAAAAAACGTTGACGTTTGTCAGAGCGCGGTATTCCTTGCTTGTCCCTGCCGCATCACGAATGTGGGGCGGGGATGATTGCTTGCAAAAAAAGGAATCCCGATGCCTGCCGTTGAGTTGTGCGTTGCCCGCGAAATCTTGGACAGCCGGGGGAATCCCACTGTCGAGGTGGAGGTCGGGCTGGATGATGGCTCGCTGGGTCGTGCGGCGGTCCCGTCGGGCGCTTCCACCGGAACCCACGAGGCGCTCGAACTGAGAGATGGCGACGCTGACCGCTTCAACGGTAAGGGCGTCCTGCAGGCTGTCGAAGCGGTCAATGAGACGATCGCTCCAGAGCTGGTTGAAGCCGGCATGGAAGCGTTGGACCAGGGAGACATCGACCAATTCCTGCTGGAACTTGACGGGACTGACAACAAGTCCAAACTGGGAGCCAATGCCATCCTCGGCGTGTCGCTGGCTGTGGCGAAGGCAGCGGCTGAATCCAGTGGCTTGCCGCTGTATGCCTATCTGGGTGGTCCCAATGCCAAGATCTTGCCGGTCCCGATGATGAATGTCCTGAACGGTGGCAAGCACGCTGACAACAACCTGGATTGCCAGGAATTCATGATTGTACCGGCGGGTTTTGATCGTTTCTCCGAAGCGTTGCGTGCCGGGGTCGAGGTGTTCCACGAACTGAAAAAAGTCCTCGCGGGGAAGGGACTCAATACTGCTGTCGGCGACGAGGGCGGATTTGCCCCCAGTCTCGACAGCAACGAAGAGGCGCTCGCGGTCATCATGTCGGCCATCGAGGCGGCCGGCTACACGCCGGGCGAGGAGATCGCCATTGCGATCGACCCGGCTGCATCCGAGTTCTACAACACCAAGACCAACCGGTATGAATTGGCCGGTGAGGACAAAAAACTCTCTTCGGCTGATATGATCGAATTCTGGGCCGATTGGGTGGAGAAGTATCCAATCATCTCGATCGAAGATGGTTTGGCGGAGGATGACTGGGATGGCTGGCGACTCCTGACCGAGCGACTTGGCGACAGGATTCAACTCGTGGGTGATGACCTGTTTGTGACCAATCCCCAACGTCTGCGCGAAGGAATCAACACCGGTTGCGCCAACGCCATCTTGATTAAACTCAACCAGATCGGCACACTGACAGAGACACTGGACACGATCGCTCTGGCGACCAGAGCCGGATATCGTTCTGTCATCTCACACCGTTCCGGAGAAACCGAAGACACGACAATTGCTGATCTGGCAGTGGCGACCAGCGTTGGTCAGATCAAAACCGGATCTCTTTGCCGGACAGACCGTGTGGCAAAATACAATCAACTCCTGCGCATCGAAGAATCTCTTGGCAATCGCGCGGCGTTCCTTGGCCGCGGGGCTTTCGCCGCGGTGGCGCGCTGATATGGGACCGGATCGATGGTGAACCGCCACGAAGCAGGGGCCTTTGGCCGCTCCCGGCGACTCACGCGCCAGGAACGGCGTCGTCAGAGCGGCCCGGTGACTGTCACCGTGTTCTCCCGTGCCCTCTTTGACCGCGAGCATGGAGGGCTCTCGGCGCAGTCACGTTTCGTCTTGAGCATCGTCGCCGGTGCGTTCCTCTTGTATGTATTTGTGATGGGAAGCATGGGGGTGCCACGCATGATGTCCCTGTTGCGCAACGAGCGCTCTCTGATGCGCCGGGAAACCCGTCTGGCCGCCGAAGTGATGTCGCTGGACACACGCCGCCGCATGTTGGAGAGCGACACCACCTACATCGAAAAGGTCGCCCGCACCGAATACCACCTTTCGCGTCCGAATGAGATCATCTACGAATTCGACGCCACCGCGCCCTGATCGGCCATGCCCGGACCCGCAGTCACCGAGGCCATCTGCCTGACGGTGCAGAAGTTTTCCGAAACCTCCAAGATTGCCGTGCTCTACACCCGTGCCTGGGGGCGTATCTCCGTGATTGCCAAAGGCGCCTTCCGCCCCAAGTCGCAGTTCGGCGGGCACTTGGAGCCTTTGTCTATTGCCGAGTGCGTGATCTACATGAAGCCGGTTGAACGGCTGCAGCTTCTGGCGTCGTGCCGCGCCACAGTGCCCTGGTTGCTGCTCACGACATCGTTGCCGCGCGCCGCCTATGGTTTTGCTGTTGGCGAGTTCCTCTATCGTCACACGGGCGAGCAGCGCGACGACGATCTGTTCGATCTGGCAGTGCAGACTCTGCGCGTGATGGCCGAGCTGGGTGATGACCTGGCGGCGCGTCAGTTCTGGAGCTTTGTGCTGGGTGCGCTCGACTGTCTGGGGTTCCGTCCTGTGTACGACATTTGCGACCGCTGTGGGCGGGTTCCCGCGCCGGACCAGAAAGTTGTGTTCGATGCCACAGCGGGGAAGATCATCTGCCGCCAGTGCCGCCGTGACAATGGTCGGTTGTATGTCCTGTCGCCGACGGCATTGATTGAATTGAAAAATCGTCAGATTCATCCGATATTGGACAAGAATGAAGCCGCGCTCGATCCGGCCGTGCTGGAGGAAGTCGCTGCTTCAATTGAAGACTTCGCCGTCTACCACCTGGGTGGCAGACGGTTGCGTTCACTGAACTTTGCCCGCCGTGTTGGTGCGGTCGATCGCATCGTGAGCGAGGGGCAAGATCGCAGGACGGATTAGACAACGGAGGAATTGTGGCTAAAGCGGGCGCCGACCAAACCATGGATAAGATTGTCTCGCTGTGCAAACGGCGGGGATTCGTTTTTGGTTCGTCGGAAATCTACGGCGGCATCAACTCGTGCTGGGACTTCGGCCCGCTGGGCGTCGAGCTGAAACGCAATATCAAGGATCACTGGTGGAAGTCGATGACCCACCGGCGCGATGATGTGGAGGGACTGGACGCGGCCATCCTGATGCACCCGAAAGTCTGGGAGACTTCCGGTCACGTCGCGGGGTTCACCGACCCGCTGGTCGATTGCAAAGAATGTAAGTCGCGGTTCCGGCTCGATCAGTTGGAAGAATCCCCGTGCGGCAGTCCCGCATACAAAGGCCGGAAAGCGAGCAAGTGCCATGCGGAAGGCAAGTTCACGGAGGCACGCCAGTTCAATCTGATGTTCAAGACATTCATGGGACCGGTGGAAGATGCCGCCTCGATTGTCTACCTCCGTCCCGAGACTGCGCAGGGGATCTATGTCAACTTCCTGAACGTGATGCAGCCGATGCGGCGCAAGATTCCTTTCGGGATCGCGCAGATTGGCAAGGCCTTCCGCAACGAAATCTCACCCGGGAATTTCATCTTCCGGTCGCGCGAGTTTGAGCAGATGGAAATGCAGTTCTTCATTGACCCCAAGGACGACCTGAAGTGGTTTGAGTACTGGAAGCAGACCCGCCACGACTGGTACCTCGACTTGGGAATTCGCCGGGAGAAAATGCGCTTTCATCAGCATGGCCCCGGGGAGCTGGCGCACTACGCCAAGGACGCATTCGATATCGAGTACGAGTTCCCCTTCGGCTGGAAAGAATTCGAAGGCATTCACAATCGGACCGACTTCGATCTGTCACGCCATAAAGAGGCCACCGGGGTCGACCTGACCTATTTCGATGAAGAGACCAAGTCCCGCTACGTGCCCTATATCATTGAGACGTCAGCCGGCGCCGACCGGGCGGCGCTGGTGTGTCTCGTCGATGGCTACCGCGAAGAGGAAGTGAAGGGCGAGACGCGCACGGTCATTCGCCTCGACCCGCGCATCGCTCCGATCAAGGCCGCCGTGTTCCCGCTCGTCAACCGTGACGGTATGCCGGAGATATCGCTTTCGCTTGTGGCCGATCTGCGCAAGAGGTTCAAGATCTTCTACGATGACAAGGGTGCGGTTGGCCGCCGATACCGTCGCATGGATGAAATCGGTACGCCATTCTGTGTCACGATCGATTCCCAGACGGCCGAAGACCAGACCGTCACGGTGCGTGATCGCGACTCGATGGAGCAGATACGTCTGCCGATGGATCGTCTGGCCGGGTGGCTGACGGAGAAGCTGGACACCTGATTCGAGCATTTGAATGCCTATGAGCGCAGCGGCGACTTCCATGTCTTGCAGAAAATACCCTGCCCTGTTGTGGTGATCCCGGGTGGCCCACCAGAAGCAAGTCCCGCGTAGCGGGACGACGCGTATGGTGGGGTTGCCAGTTGCAGGGGAAACCCACCATCCATCCAGACCCACTTCGCGGGACAGGATTCCTGGTGGGCCACCAGACACCGGGACATGGAAAGATGTTTTCTGCAAGACCATCAAACCCGCCCTTGTATGTCCTGCGGCGCGACCCCGACCGATCTGAGTGTGGACTTCCGATGCGAGTGTTCTCCAATACTGATCTGCAGATCATTGACGTCAGGGCCTGGTCCGTCGATATCCCGCTCACCGGCACTTTTGCGATCTCAAAGGGGTCAATCACCATAGCCGAGAGCGCGTTTGTCGAGGTCCGGTTGCAATGAGGCGTGGTCGGATATGGGGAGTGCGCACCGTTCACCAGTATCACCGGCGAAGACCGCGCGGGAACGCTTCGGGCAGTCGCGCGATTGAGAGACTCCATCATCGGTCAATCCACGGGAACCCTTCGGCGGTCGAGCCGCCTGATGGCCGAAATTGCACCGGCCGATCCCGCCGCACGATGCGGTCTTGAGACTGCCATCCTCGATGCGTTCTGCCACGCCATGGGGATGCCGATGTGGGCGTACTTCGGTGGTGCGGCCGCTGGTCCATTCGAAACCGATATCACTCTGCCGATGCTGGGCAAAGAGAAGTGTCTGGAACTGGCCGACCATTGGTACCGGAGGGGATTTCGCCGAATGAAAGTGAAAGTGGGGAGCCACGTCGATTCCGACATCGCCGTGATCCATGATATCTTCGCCCGTTTCCCCGACACCTCGTTTGTGGTCGATGCCAACCAGGGATTCAGCGAGCACGATGCACTGCTGCTGATGCGAGCATTGAAGAAAAGCGGGGTGGATGTCCGTATGATCGAGCAGCCGGTTCAGAAGACGGATATCGAAGCCCTCGCGCGTCTGCGTCGCGAGCAGATCTTCCCGATATGCGCCGATGAGTCGGTTGGCTCACGTTCCGATGCCGCCGCAATCGTGCGTGCTGGCGCCGCCGACATCGTCAACATCAAGATCATGAAATGCGGTGTCATCGAGGCGTTCGACATCGCTCTGTACTCGCTGACCGCCGGCCTGCAGATCATGATCGGCGGGATGATGGAGACGCGTCTTGCCATGGGCTGTTCACTGGCGATGGCAGCTGGAATCGGCCCGGTACACACGCTCGACCTCGACACGCCGCTGCTGATGGCGACCGATCCGCTCGAGGGTGGGTACCGCTACGAGGGGCCGAAGATGGTGCTGGCAGAGGGGGCGGGGATGGGAATTGCGCCCAAAGCAGGGATCATGACCGCTGGAACTTCGTGATTCGCTGGCAAATTGGTTCTGTCAGAGCGTGGTCCCAGTGACTACTTGCGCTGCTCCTTCTGTCGGATGATGAAGCGATTAAGAAGCGGAACGGCGAACGAGTACTTGCCTCGTCGATTCTTGTACACCAAGCCCGCCTCACTGAGAGAGATGAGCATTTGATTGGCATGGCTGCCGCTAAAGGGTTTTGCCAGTTCCACCTTAGAGTGCTCCACCAGTTGTTGGATCGTAAACTCCGTTTCCGATCCTTGGATCCCTGCCGCCACGGACAACAATTCTCTTTGCCGATCCGTGGCACGTGACCAGCGGGCAGCAAAGAAATCAGAATCCAGCTTCCTCAGGATCTCTTTCATGGAGAGTCTCGGGGGCTCTCCTGCTACGAGCTTCTGAATCGCAAGGTCGTATACCTCTCGACAGATGAACTGGATGAAGAATGGGTATCCTCCCGAGGTCTCGATGGTGTTCTCGACAGACTGGGGGGCAAATGGGATCGAGCGCTTCATGCTTTCGAGAGGTTTGAGAATTGCATCTCGAGAGGCCTGCACGCTCAGCCGATCGAGGAACAACACGCGGAACATTCTCTCAGAGTACGTGCGAGCGTTCACAAGCTGGGTGTGCAATGTCGGCAACCCGACTAGCGCCAGAAGAAAAGGCACCCCCTTCTTCTGAATGGATTGAAAAACGTCGAGCAGAAGCGAAAGCGGGTATTGGTGAGCTGTGACACCATCGGCAAGGTTCTGCGCCTCATCATAGGCAAAAATCACGCCCCGGCAGTCTAGTTTCGAAAGATGCTCCCAAGAGATCTCGAGGATGCTTTTCAATTTGTCGGAAACAAGCCCGGGTGTCATGTCGTATTCGTCCACGAGTGCGTCGTAATCCAGTGTCTGTCGAGTGGCGTTGCTCTGACTCCGGAAACCAATTCGCTGTTCGCGGTGCGTGCCCGTGATGACTGAGGACGTTACAATAGAAAAATCGGTCATCAGTCGTATTGCCATACTCTGTTCGCTGACGCTGGCTGATTCCGACAGGTCTGATCCCACCCAGTACCAACCTCTCCGAACTGCGATTGGCCTGAATGTATCCAAGAGGACTGTCTTCCCAGTTCCTCGGAGTCCTGTGAGCACGAGATTGCTCAAAATCGTGGTCTGCTTGAGGAGTCGCTCGAATTCGTCGATCTCTTTCTCACGACCGGCAAGATAGGGCGGCATGTGCCCAGCACCAGGTCTGTAGGGATTCTCCAAGGTCTGGATCGCTCTCTTTTTCATAAGTTTTTGCCCTGTATTGTAAATCAATTCAATGGGATGAATTTATCAGAGATCAAGAGGAATTCTCACTTAGCGGATACAAGCGGTTGATCAAATTGAGGTATGATTAGTACATCGATTAAATTAAGCCAATTTGATTAATTTGTGTTGATTTGGCTAACTTATTGACCCGTTGTGTGTTGAAGTTAGATCGATAGACTGTATCGTTGAAGAATCTCTCGGTCTCGTTCTCGTCTTTGACTGCCGTTTCATCAGATCATGTTCGACAGGATGATGGAAACACGTCTTGCCATGGGTTGTTCGCTGCGATGGCCGCGGGCATCGGCCCGTTGCACACGCTCGATCTCGACACGCCGCTTCTCAGGGCGACCGATTCGCTCGAAGGCGGGTACCGTTACGAGGGCCCGAGAATGGGGATTGTCCCCCGAACGGGAATCAAGACCGTCGGCACTTCGTGAAGCGCTGGACTGTCTTCACACAACAAGAGTGCAGGGCAGAAACTGGTTCGATGCCCGTTGGTGCCGAAGGCGGGATTTGAACCCGCACGGGGTTACCCACCACCCCCTCAAGATGGCGTGTCTACCAATTCCACCACTTCGGCACAAGTGCAGATCACAGGACGAGGGCCATACCCACCCACCCAAGTGGGCGGATTACTATTTCTTGCCGGAATCCGGCTTGGTGGTCGTCTGGAACAACTCGTCGCCTGGCGACGGCGGCTGGCCGGCTGGTTTGGCCTGCTGCGTCTGCTGTGACGACTGTGTTTGTTGCGTGTTACCCTCGGAGCCGGGCTGCTGGACCGGCGGCGCTTCGGGTGTCGGTGCAGTACGAGCCGCCTGCTGGACGGCGCTCTCACCACCGGTGGCCGACCGCGTACCGGTGGGCGGACGGATCAGCGCCAGGACAATACAAGAGGCCATAAAGCCAACCGCCAGGACCGCGGTGGCTCGCGATAGGAACGTCGCCGCACCCCGTCCTCCAAAAACCGTGCCGGTCAGCGAGGTCCCTCCGAATGCCCCGGCCAGACCTTCACCCTTTGCCGACTGCAAGAGCACGGACACGACCAGCGCGATACAAATGAACACGTGCAGTGATATCAGCAAACCGTACACAATTCCTCCTCTGGTCCGCTTCGGACTAACGCGATCGATACACGAACTTGGCCCCCGCCTCAGCGCAGGGCCGCACGAATGACCCCATCAAACTGGCCGGCATCAAGCGACGCGCCGCCGACCAAGGCGCCATCGATGTCAGAGTCCGCCAGCAATTCCACTGCATTGTCTGCCTTGACTGAGCCGCCATATTGAATTCTCATCTTCGCGGCGGCATCATTCGAGTACGATTCCGCAATCCAATGGCGGATGAATCGGTGCGCGTCACCCGCCTGCTGAACCGTCGCCACCCGTCCTGTGCCGATTGCCCAGACCGGCTCGTAGGCGATGGTCAGATCGAGTAATTGCGCTTCCGTCAATCCCTTCAGGCCACCCGCCAGTTGCCGTTCGACAACTTCGTGTGTGCGCCCAGCCTCACGATCTTCCAGCAACTCGCCGACACAAACAATCAATTTCAGTCCAACCGCCAAGGCCGCCAGCGCCTTACGGTTAATCCCCGCGTCGGTCTCGCCGAAATACTGGCGCCGCTCGGAGTGTCCCAAGATAACGAATTGACACCCCGCCGTCAACAGCATTGACCCCGATACCTCCCCGGTGAACGCCCCCGATGACGCCTCATGCATGTTCTGGGCTCCCAACATGATCGCGGAACCACGGAGCGCTTCTGCGGCCGCCATCAGGGAAACCAGAGGAGGAAAGACAGCCACATCGACTTTCCGGCCTTTGGCATCAGCCCAGCCGGATGAGCGTTTCACCAGTTCCGAACAAAGCTCGCGCGTTCGCGGAATGTCTCCGTTCATTTTCCAATTCCCGGCGATGAAGGGCAGGCGCGACATGGGGTTGGCGTAAATGCAGAATCGTCCGATCTCAGCGATCGTTCAACGCCGCAACTCCGGGTAGTGTTTTGCCTTCGATAAACTCCAGTGAAGCGCCGCCTCCAGTCGAGATGTGTGTAATACGCGAGGCGATGCCAGCTTTGTGCACGGCCGCGACCGAATCTCCGCCGCCCACGACAGAAACCGCTCCCCGGTCAGTTGCCTCCGCGATGGCGTGGCCAATCACAATGGTCCCCGAATCGAACGGATCAGTCTCGAAAACACCCATCGGACCGTTCCAGAAGATTGTTCCCACATCCGTCAGAGCCGCCATGAACTTCTTGGCGGTCTCTGGTCCGATATCGTACCCAGATAGGTCGGGTGGGAACGCATCAACGTTCACGAAAACCGGACGCTCCGTGCCCTTGAGGTCTCTGGCCGCGACGCAATCGACGGGGAGCAGGAATGTTTTTCCACGCCGACTGGCCTCGGTCAGAATCTGGGCCGCTGTCTCAATCAGATCGGGTTCCACTAACGATCCTCCGACATTCTTCCCTTGGGCCTTCAAGAATGTAAATGCCATCCCGCCGCCGATGAGAAAAGTGTCTACCGTTCTCATCAGGCTGCTGAGAGCTTCCAGTTTGCCGGAGACCTTGGCTCCGCCCAAAACCGCAACGAACGGATGTTTTGGCGCTGATAGCAGACTCCCAAGATAATTCAATTCTTTCTGCATCAGGTAACCGGCGACCGCGGTCTTGAGGAATCGTGTGACTCCCTCGGTGGAGGCGTGTGCCCGGTGAGCGCTGCCGAAGGCGTCGTCGATATAGACCTCCCCCAAGGCCGCCAGTTGCTGCGCGAAACCCGGATCGTTCTTTTCCTCTTCCGGGTGGAATCGCAGGTTCTCGAGCAGGCATGTGTCAC
>JAVHPP010000056.1:0-15501 GCA_036170655.1 Candidatus Zixiibacteriota bacterium
AAAAAAGAGGCTCGGCAGGAGCCTCGCCCTCCCGAACCATCGATACTCCAGTCAATGCCCCAGGTTGATCACGGCACATACTGACGGTCGGCGATCTTTTCGTGAGAGGCCCTACGTGACCGGTCGCACTCCAGCCAAGGCCCGGCCCGCGCGTGCCTCAGTCGTGCGTGCGGGCATTTGACGTGCCGGAAAATTGAGTCTACATCAGACAACCGTAAAGCGGCGCCGGTCCACCCTGAAACATCGCGTCCACGAGATACACGATGTCGAGCACATCAGCCGCGCAGTCGTGATTCACATCGGCAAGATTCAGCGGCAACGGCGCTGGGCCACCCGCAAAGACATAGTCGATCAGCATGACGATATCAAGAACGTTCAGATTGCCATCGCCGTTCAGGTCACCCAGCTTGAACGGCGCCGCTGCGATGGACAGGTTCAGCACCTTCTCCGTGTAATGCACCTTTCCATTGTCCCAAGCGCCAAGCCGGAGCGGTATCGCGGACGACACCGAGGGGACTCCGTCGATCGTCCCTTTGGTGGTATCGAAGAAGAGTCCGGCCGGCAGGGTTCCCGAGACAAGGGTGTATTGATACGGCGCCGTGCCACCCTTTACGATGAGCGAATCGTGGTAGGGAACGAACTGCACTCCCGAAACCAGGGAGTCGCTCAGAATCGACAACGGGAATGACTCCTGCACCGATTGGTCGAGGATCCAGTTGTTGGGGTCGAGCGAGACGGACGTCGGGGCGAGGCTGGTCTGGATCACGAAGTCTTGAACCTGCAGCGTGTCCATGACACGATGATCGTCGTACAGGCCTCCGGTGCCATTGATTCGGAACACAACCGGCATGTGGAACACGAGGGGCGAGGTCGCCTGGTACTGCCGCAGATGGATATAGACCTTGTAGCCGCCGCCGTTAGGCGTCGACGCCCAGGAATATGCGTATTTCGGGAAGTAGTACCCGTAGATCCAGTCGTTGAAAAAGTCGTGCAGGTTCACGCCGGAGACGGTCTCGGCGATGTCGCGAAACTCTTCTGTGACGACATCCTTATAGGCATACCGGGGATCAGCATAGTACGCGCGGAAGGTGGCGAAGAACGCGGAATCGCCGATGATGCCGCGCAGCATGTGCAGCACCCAAGCGCCTTTGTCGTAGACCCGGGAACTGAAGATGTTGCCGACATTGGCGGTGTCATCGATGTAAATCCGGCCGCCGGTAAAGTAGTTCATACTGGCCATGTAACTCTGATAGGAGGATGTTCCCCCAAGATGCTCGGCCCAGAGGGCCTCGGCGTAGGAGGCGAATCCCTCGTTCATCCAGATGTGATTCCAGTTGCGGCAGGTGATCATGTCGCCCCACCATTGGTGGGACAATTCATGGCAGACGAGATACTGACCGAAACCAAAGCCGCTGCTGGTGGCAGACGTGACCGTCTGGTGCTCCATCCCCCCGCCCCAGTTGAAGTGAACCATCCCGTATTTTTCGGCAATGAACGGATACTCGCCGAATGTTGCAGCATAGAAGGCGATCTGGTCGACCGCAACGGGCCAGTTGGCCACGGCGCTCGAAAGAACCTCGGGATAGGAGTAAAAACGCACCGGCATCGAGTCAGCGCCGTGATGGTACCAGCGGTCAAAGCGAGCATAATTGCTGATGGCCAGAGAAACCAGATACGTGGTGATCGGATAACTCTCGTGCCAGACATAGCTGGTCGTCCCATTCCCATTGTTGATCGAATCACGGAGGACACCATTGGACACCGCGTAAAACGCCGAGTTGACCGTCACGCGCATATCGACGGAATCGGCCTTGTCCGACGGCACATCCTTGCAGGGCCACCATGACTGCGAAAGGTAAGGCTCGGAGAGCGTGGAGATAATCGGGATTCCCGCATGGGTTCCGAAGGCAAATCCCTGAAATCCCCCCTCCGGCGGATGGCCCCAGTAGTACACGGTGACTTCAAATTCCTCACCGGTGTTGTAGGTTGAGTCAAGTGTCACATTCAGAAAACCGCTGGCGTGCGTCCAGACAACCGGCCGCCCGAACGAACGGACCGAATCAACCGTTAACCCGGTCGTGAAGTTGAGCACGGGAATCGAGAAGCCATCCACCCGGGCACGGGCACGCATGGAGACTTTGCCATAGATGAATGTCGTCACTTCATCGACGCGAATGTCGAGCGCGTAATAGGTCGCATCAAACCCGCCCTGTTCCATCGCCGGTGTCACCAGCGCCGTGTTGACCCGCTGGCGCGCCAGCGACGCGGCCTTAGCCTCGCCCATCTGGCGGTGCATCTCGGCCGGGCTCATTTCAAATTGCCCGACATCTGCCCTGACTGACCGGTTTACAAACATGGAGATAGCGAGCAGCAGCGCAAGGATGAATTGTCCGTAACCGACCAGCCGCGACTTCATTGAAAACCTCCAAGAATTTGAGTGCCCCGTCCTCAGACGAAGCGAACCGAACACCAGATGACCAAACCGCCAGACAAGACAACCCCCAGAGTCAACATAACCGCATCGGCCTGTTTGTCAATCCCCGTTCTGGGTAAATTGACACAGTCTCCGCCAGTCTACTTCGCTGGATCATGCAGCGGAGGCGGCAGGATGGGCGGCCGCTTCAGGTTACGATCCATCTTCTGGACCTCCACTTCCGAGATCAGAATGCTGGGCGCGATGGCCGAAACGGGTACCCACCCCGACTCGGCGCCGCAAACGCCATTGAAGACGCCCGGATCATCGCCGGCCGCCTTGATGTTTTCGAGTGTGTTCAGAGGGGTTCCGATCAGCTCGACACCACGCACCAGTTCTTCGTGACCGTCCTTGACAAAGACCTTGCGGACCACGCGCGGACGGACCTTGAGCGTCTGCACGCCAAACGATGATGTGTTGGTCTCACCTGAAACCATCTCTTCGAAAATCAGCCCGTATTCCTTGCCCGCCTTGCGGCATTCCTCGATCAGTTGCTTCTTGAGATCGGGATAGCTGAGCGGGTGATCGGAAGTCACGAACAGCGATCCCATCCGGCTGACCGGCTGACTCCAGACATCCGCGCGACCGTGCCCATTGGAAACTGGCGATGACTTGGCCGGCGTCCGGCACATCAGAAACCCTTTGAGAATGCCGTGCGCGACCAACGGCGTGCGTTGGGACGGGAGACCTTCCTCATCGTACGTGTAGTAGCCATATAATCCTTCATTATCCTGCGCGGCGATGGTGGGATCATCGACGACATTGAGGAATTCGGGAATCACGCGCTCACCGATCTTGTCTTTGAAGGTGTGCCCTTCCGACTCACGCCGGGTCCGGTGCCCCTCCAGCCGGTGGCCGAGCGCCTCGTGGAAGAAAACGCCTGATGCACCGCGCTTGATGATGGCCGGACCGGTGTAGGGATCCATGACCGGCGCCTGGCGCATTTGCAAGAGAAGCGCCATCAGGGAATCGGCCACCATTGCCAGACGGTTGGAATCCGGCAGCGCGGCTTCGTGATGGGTCTTAAAGACGCGTTCCAATTCCAGTGGCATGCCGTCATCGGCTCGCACGGACGCGGACATGGCAATCGAGTAGTTGTGCTGTCCGGTGCGCAACCGTGTCCGCTCCGAGGTGACCAGATAGCGTGTCTGCGCAATGGCCTTGAAGTCGACGTCCGAGTTGTAGATCAAAGGCTCCGATTTGAACCGTGCGGAGATCGCCCGCACCAGGTTTTGCCAGCGGTTGCGGTCCACGGCCAGCGTGTCAATGGCATCCACCCGCTGCACCGGCGTCGCCGGCGAGAAATCATCCGGCTGGTCTTCTTTCACCACCTTCTGCACGTTGCGGCCACGCTTGCCTATGTACTCTTCCAGTGCGTGCTTGTACTGATAGTCACTGAGCAGCCACAGCGTCTGGCGCAAGGCCGTGATGTCGTTGTCGAGCGGCGCGTACGTGTGGGAGTACTGGTAGGCGTCTGTGTCCCGCGGATCGTAATAGAAGCCCTCGTCATCCGACGTATTATCCCGATGGTAATCGCCAATACGAACATCAACCGCAACACCGCGATAGTTATCGCCGCCCGACGATTCGAGCGCGCCATAGGACGCATGCACGGAAACCGAATGCACGTCGGTCAGCCGGTACGACATGAAATAGGGTTTCTCATACTGATCCAAAACGAGGCGCGACGCGGAACGGTCGAGTTCCGCCACGAGCGCCTCCATGACCGGGTCATCCGTCGAGATTTCCGAAACAGCCGGACCAGCCGTCAGTGTCGCGAGCAGCGCCGTGAAGGTCAGGATCGTGAAACTGTGTAATTGCCGATGCACCATTGATCTCCTCCATGAGGTGTGATGAAGATGTTGCATTGATGCTCTGTAGCACGGGCCTCTGGCCCGCGTGCTGGTTAGCCCGATACTCAGAAGTGATACCAAGATTCACGAGCGACACCCATGCCACCATCCAGATTTCAGCGCGGGCGTTTGCGGTTTCGTTCTGACGGCGGCCGGCTGGCCATGGCCCGCGGACGGAGTTTGTTCTTGCGGGGATTTCCCCGCCGGGCCAACTCAACCCGCAGCAATCGCTCCAGACTGGCGCGTGAGGGATCGAAATCCAGCAGTGCCGCCCGAAAGACTTCGTCGACCGTATCGACGGGGATATAGGTCATTTCTTTGGAGATGCGGCGCGGCACGTCCTTGAGGTCCTGGACGTTCTGCCGCGGCACAATGATCTTGTGAATGCCCACCCGGTGCGCCGCCGCAACCTTCTCCTTGATACCCCCGACCGGAAGGACCTTGCCCCTCAGCGAGACTTCCCCGGTCATGGCGAGGTCATTGCGAATGGCGCGATTCGACATCACCGAGGCAATCACCAGCGAAATCGTGATGCCCGCTGACGGTCCATCCTTGGGGATGGCCCCAGACGGGAAATGAACATGGATGTCGTGGTTCCCGAAATCAGTATGCGGGATACCCAGCCAATCGGCGCGGGAACGGACATAGGAGTGCGCCGCCTGGATCGACTCGCGCATGACATCACCCAGCGATCCGGTGGAAATCACGTTTCCCGATCCGCGCATCCGGAGCGCCTCGATCAGCATGATGTCCCCGCCGGCTTGTGTCCAGGCAACCCCCATGGCAACACCCACCTCGGGTTTCAACTCCGCTTTTTCGGGAACATAGACCCGCGTCCCCAGGAAACGTTCGATCTGCTGCGCGCCAATCCGGACGAACCCGCGCTGACCGGCAGCGCGCTGGGCGGCGATGTTGCGACAGATGACTTCGAGCGCCTTGTCAAGACTGGACAGGCCGGCCTCCATGGTGTACTCACGGATGATCTTGTGGACCGCCGTGACCGTCAGGCCGAACTCCTCGGCCGAGAGGACGTGCGCCTCCAGTTGCCGTGGCCATAGATGCTTGAAGGCAATTTCGACTTTCTCCTCCTCGAGATACCCGGGCAGCTCGATAAACTCCATCCGTTCGACCAGCATTTCGGGAATGTCCTCGGGATCGGTCGCGGTGCAGATGAAGAGGGTCGGTGACAGATCGTAGGGGAACCCCAGATAGGCGTCCCAGAAATCTTTGTTCAACGTGGGATCAATCATCTCCAGAACGACGGCCGACAGGTCCGGGCGGTCCGCCGCGCCGCCGAGTCGGTCAACCGCTTCCAGCAGACACAGGGGATTGACGACTTCGACAGCCCTTAACTGACGCAGCAACCGGCCGGGCATCGCGCCCGGAAAAGTCCTGCGATTGCCCTTGAGGGCCGACTCGGAACGCAGAACACCAAGATTGAGTGTAATCATCGGCCGCCGGAGCGCTTGCGCCAGGGCGCGACCGAGTTGCGTCTTGCCGATGCCCGATGACCCGATGAGACAGACCGCATTGCGCGATCCGTGGCCGGTCCGATGCAGCACCGACAGGTATTCAACAATCCGGTCCTTCGCGCGTTTCTGCCCATAGAATTGTTCGTCGAGAACACGACGAATGCCTTCCATGTCGGTGCGTTCGTGAACAGTAGCCGTCCACGGAATATGGATCAGCCAGTCAATGTAGTTGCGGATCTCGGTGTACTCGGCCGAGGCCGTCGAGATCAGCCGCAGCCGTTCGAGTTCGGTGCGGGCCCGCCGCGCCACCACCGGCGGCAGCCCGGCGCCGGCAATTTCATCAGCCAACTGGTCGAGCTCGTTCGCTCCCGGTTCATACGACTCCAGTTCCCGGCGAATCTCGGTCATTTGCGCCCGTAAGAAGTCGACACGCTGACGCTTCTCCAGCGAGGCATGGACACGATGCTGCAAATCCTGCCCTGTTTCCGCTTCAACAACTTCTTTCCGCAGAAACTCGTTGAGAAAGCTCAACCGTTCCGTGGGGACGGGCATCTGCGCCAGCTTCCACTTGTCTTCCAGCCGCATGTGGACGGTGGCGGCGATTAAATCGGAAAACCGGTCCGGGTGATCCTTGGCCAAATCCACGAGCTGAAGGACATCGGCGGGATACTGGCCTGAAATTTTCACAATCCGCGACAGCAGGTCATGACACTGCCGGACCAAGGCCGCCGCCTGCGGATCGGACACGTCTTCCCTGATCGGATCAATCTTCACGCGCATGGCCGGGCCGGAATCCACCATGCCAATGAGACTGGCGCGGCACAGGCCCTCCAGATCGACCCGCACGCCGCCGCTTCCCAGCGCCCGCGAAGACAAATGTCTGACGACCACACCCACCGGAGGCAGGTCGATACTGTCTTCGCTCGGATTAAATTCAGCCGGTGCCCAGACAGCCCAAAACATCCCCGGCACCTGTTCGGAATTGGCAAGCAACTGCTGCGTGTAAGAATGAGTGATGACGACAGAAACAACGGCGTACGGCAACGGGACATCGCCTTGCAGGGGCAATACGGGCAGTATAGCCGGTACCGACGCTAAGTCAGGTGACGATTTCGGGGTTCCTATGTCCAGGTGATTCTCCACCATCGGTTTAGTTCCACCTCGTCATCGCGCTGCCACCGGCAGTCATATCCGAAACCGTCCAACTCTATAACTTCAGATCGGCTGGAATGGTCCCGATGCCGACAGCCCCCAACTATGACAAGATCACACTTGCGTCCCGATCAAACAATTCTTAATTGACCCGACAAAATAATGCACATAACGCATTGAACAACAATGCGTTATGCGGCCCAATAAGAAGAATGGGCACATCCGGGTTGGATGTGCCCACGTCACTTTGCTTTGCTCTGGGGTCTTATGAAGGCTGGATCGCTACGTTGTTCGCCTGCAGGCCCTTGGGACCTTCGATGACATCAAACGATACAGTTTCCCCCTCACGCAGAGTTTTGAATCCATCACGTTGGATCGCTGAAAAATGCACGAACAGCTCCTTGTCGGATCCCTCCTGCGTGATGAAGCCATACCCTTTCGCGTCGTTAAACCACTTCACTTTACCACTCGCCAAGCAATTCACCGCCTTTCTTGGGAAAACAGCGCCACTACGCACGCAGTATCGGCCCAGCCTCCTTGACGAAACCTCATACGGCTTCGCCACCGCGCCAATGGCTGCCCACATCGTCACCTGCATGATTCCCTTCGAGAAATTGGTAGGGCCAATTGCTGGGGGAACACAAACACCTTATCCGCCTCGCTGGCAAGCAAGACAAATCATTCATAATCTACATCCATACGTAATAAGATCGTATCGCCAAGTTTTGTCAAGCGAAAATCGCGCTGTCAACTACCGAAACCACGGAAGGTGATACGAGTCCACCCTTAGAGGCGAACGTCACTGCGGGTCGGCTGCGGTAACCTCGGATCCTTTCTCCGCGCGACCGGTCAGCCGGACGACAATTACCGAGATTTCGTAGAGAGCGTAGAGCGGCACGGCGAGCATCAGTTGCGAGAAAACATCCGGAGACGGGGTCGCCACGCCGGCAACAATGAGAATTGCCACGACGGCGAAACGCCGACCCCGGCGCATCATGCCGCTGTTGATCACACCGATGCGGCCCAGGAAGAATGAAATGATGGGAAGTTCGAACACCACCCCAAAAGAGATGGTCATCCAGGCGACAAAACTGATGTACCGGCCGACCTGGATCATGGGTTGCAGTTTGTCGGTGGCGTACCCCATGAGAAACTCGATTCCGACCGGCAGCACGAAGAAAAAACAGAAGGC
The DNA here is from genome assembly GCA_036170655.1 of Candidatus Zixiibacteriota bacterium. Taxonomy (GTDB): domain Bacteria; phylum Zixibacteria; class MSB-5A5; order WJJR01; family WJJR01; genus JACRMA01. The sequence goes on from JAVHPP010000056.1 coordinate 8,143, forward strand.
CGCGCCGGAGACAAAGAACACGGTGCCGAAAAAGACCACGGGAATCACGACGGCAATCTCTTTGGCATACAGCCCGGGAGCGATAAAACGCCATAACTGGTAAAGGATCACCGGCAGCCCCAAGACCAAACCGGCAAAGAGCGATAACTTGATTCGGACAGAGAACGCTTCGCTGGGACCCATGAAGTAGACCTTGCCGATCGGCCGCGTGACCAGATCGAGCAGCCACTCACTGTAGAAGTAGGAGACGATGGACAGAATCAGAACGGCGGCAATCGCCTTGATCAGACGCCAGCGCAGTTCCTCTAAGTGCTCCCAGAAGTTCATTTCGCGTGGAACAGGGAACATGGGTTCATGACCAGGGCTATGGCAAAGATACCAGGCGAGTGATGAAACACGAGCGTGGGCCAACGCCTACTCGAGCATGCGCTTCAATTCCTCAACAAATTGTGTCTTGTCCTGAAACTTGCGATAGACCGATGCGAAGCGGACATAGGCGACCTCATCGATTTCACGCAGGATGTCCATGACCGCTTCGCCGATCTGCTTCGAGTTGATCTCCCCCTTGGACAGGGAGTAGATGCGTTTCTCGACGTCATCCACGATCGCTTCGATCTTCTTGACCCCAATGGGGCGCTTCTTACAGGCGAGGCGGATTCCCTCGATGAGCTTGCTGCGGTCGAATGGCTCCTGACGGCCATCGTTCTTAATGACCATCAGTTCCACTTTCTCAACATACTCGTAGGTGGTGAACCGTTCCTTGCAGCGCAGGCATTCGCGGCGCCGCCGCACGGCCGTCCCCTCGCGCACCGAGCGCGAGTCGACGACACGGTCCTCTTCAAACCCGCAAAATGGGCATTTCATCTTCTGACCTTCCGGGCACAAACGACAATCCGGTCGCCTCTGCCGCACCCCGAAACCATGGCCGCCGAGCGCTGCCTTGCCGCCACTTCCAGTAGACCGAGACCATTGACCACGGCGCCGAGTCTGGCGCCGATATGATCGTAGCTGAGGACCAATGGGGCTCGCCATGCGCGCTGACCCGCGACAGCACTCCGTGGACTAACCGGCCTGGCCTGCTTCCCTGTGTTCCGAGCCGGCTCCACTTGAATCGTATCAGCCGCGCATGCTTCCATGGCCAGCGCCAACGGCACGTTCGTGATCAGGTTGCCGAAGTGATCGACGACCAAGATTTCTCCTTCGATGTGCGTGCCTTTCACGCGCGGTTCGGGCCAGGCCAGCGGGACCGGATCGGTAATGGCCGGACCAAATGCCGCGGGATCAGCCCCAGCCGCCAGATGCGCTGCCGCCGGAGCAAACACATCCCGGCCAGCGAATGTAACGCCCACGGTCGCGATACGGTAGGCCGGATTTTCCAGCGCCTGGTAACGGGGCTTGCTCTCCCCGCGGAGAACCCATGACAGGAGCCCATTGTCAGGCGCGATAAAGGACGCGCGCGCTGTGGTGACCAGAAGCCCCCGTCGGCTACTGCCAACACCCGGATCGACAACCGCGACATGAATTGCGCCACGGGGGAACGATGGCACTGCCTGCAGGAGTGCCCATGCGCCGCGCGCGATATCATGTGCGGGAATGTCCGCGCCCAAGTTGAGTACCTCCGCCTCCGGACAGATGGACTTGATGACCCCGATCATTGCCCCGACAGTACCATCCGCCATGCCGAAGTCGGTGGTGAGAGTGATGAGGGGACGGGTGGGCATGGGCGGCATGGTTTCTGCACTTGGTGTCGGCCAATAAAATAGCTAAATCCCATTGTCTGCGGGAGAAAAGCAGCGGTGGAAACTCCCAGCCCCTAAGGTGCACAATGTATCTCGTGAACGACCAGCTTATTGCGGAAATGGTAGACACCATCATCGCGGAGGTGATGCCAGATCGGATCTATCTCTTCAGCTCTCGTGCCAAGGGGTTGGCATCGGCAACTTCAGATGTTGATCTCCTCCTGATGGATCCCAGGAATCGTCGAGTAGATCAGGAGCCCTGCGCTCCTGACCTACCGGTCTGACATGTTGTCAATCCACCGCAAGTAATCATCCGCCCCATCCACAATCGGCAGCACGATCACCTCGGGGCAGTCATAGGACGAGAAGCCACGGATCGTGCCCTCCACCCTGTCCGTAAGTTCTGCGCGCGTTTTGATGACCAGCAGCGCCTCTGTCATTTTCTCGACTTTCCCCTGCCAACGGTAAATGGAGGTGATTTTGTCGACGATGTTCACGCAGGCGGCGGCACCATCGGTCACCAGGCGGACGGCGATGGATTCAGCTTCCGCTCGGGTCTTGCAGGTTGAGAGGACGACGGCGTATGCAGGGGTGGGCATGGTTGTATTGGGTCCGAGAGTGGTTCGGTCACGGCAAGCCGTGTCCCTACAGATTCAATTGATGGCCGAGTTGCGTTTCGATACTGGCGATCTTTGAGCAAATGCGGCCGAGTTCGTCGCCACGGTCATCGATGAGGATCTTCGACGTCACACGACTGTGTGATTCTTTCATCTTGGCATGGCATTTCTTCAAGAGATCGAAAACCTGGTCCGGTGTGCCCTCGAAGAGGGTGCCCATCGAAGTGAGCTGGTACTCCAGGCCGCTGGCGGCAATCATCGCAACAATCGGTGCGACTGCCTTGGACACCGATTCGCCCTCACCCAGCGGTGAGATGGAGAAGAAGACCAGCATGGTATCACTCTGGAACAGTGGCTGACGGGCACGGCAAGCCGTGCCCCTACGCAATGCCTGATTTCTCTGTCTCCTGAAGACGTCGCGCATAAAGCGGGAAGCGTTGACACAGCGTCAGCACGTCCGCCGCCACTGCCTGTTCGACTGACGTATCACCGAGATTCGCGATTATCCGGTGGATCAGATCGGCAATCGTGCGCATTTCCGGTTCCTTCATGCCACGGGTGGTGACAGCCGGTGTGCCGATTCGGATTCCTGACGTCGTCAAGGGTTTCTGCGGATCGAACGGGACCGTATTCTTGTTCACCGTGATGCGCGCACGGTCCAGCGCCTGTTCGACCGCTTTGCCGGTGATCCCTTTGTCGATGAACGACACGAGCATCAAATGCGTGTCTGTTCCCCCGGAGACCAGATGGTAGCCGTGCGTGGCGAGACGTTCAGCCATGGCCCTGGCATTGGCGACAATCTGCTTTTGGTACACCGTGAATCCCGGTTCGAGCGCCTCTTTGAACGCGACGGCCTTGGCAGCGATCACGTGCATTAGCGGCCCGCCCTGGATGCCCGGCATGACCATTGTATCGAGGGCTTTTGCGTACTTCGCCTTGCACATCACCATGCCGCCGCGCGGACCGCGCAGGGTCTTGTGTGTCGTGGTGGTAACAAAGTCGGCAAGCGGCACCGGCGACGGGTGCAGGCCGGCGATGATCAGACCGGCGATGTGCGCGATGTCCACCATCAGGTATGCTCCCACCGCATCGGCGGCCTCACGGAACCGGACGAAGTCCAGAACGCGCGGGTACGCCGAAGCGCCGGCAACAATCATCTTGGGCTGGACTTCTCGCGCACGCGCCAGCAGCGCATCATAGTCGATGGTCTCTGTCTCCTTCGTCACACCATAGTCGGACACTTGAAACAATTTCCCTGAGAAGTTCAGCGGATGGCCGTGGGTCAGATGACCGCCATGCGACAGATTCAGCCCCAGGATGCGGTCGCCCGGCTGCAGCACAGTCAGGTAGGCCGCCATGTTGGCCTGTGAGCCGGAATGCGGCTGCACATTGACATGCTCGCAGCCAAACAGCTGTTTGGCCCGGTCACGCGCCAAATTCTCCGCCTTGTCGACGAATTCACACCCGCCGTAGTAGCGCCGACCGGGGTACCCCTCGGCGTACTTGTTGGTCATGACGCTGCCAAGGGCTTCGAGAACGGCCTCCGATACAAAGTTCTCGGACGCAATCAACTCCAGATTCTCGGCCTGCCGATGGGTCTCGCCGAGAATCGCGGCGTACAGTTCGACATCGTATTGAGACAGTGCGCTCATGGTCATCCCTTCACGAAATGATCGGTGACAAACCTCCTGCCGGACTTGAGATACGATAGAAGCGCCGGGGGCGCAAGGGGTGACATGGCGGAAGTGACAGGAGGACGGACAGACCAGCGTCTTGACCCAACGCGACTGCGTCGGGCCACAGGATGATGTGATGGGGAGAAATGGGAGGAATAGAAAGCATCCTTCCCATTCCTGCCATTCCTCGCGTCAGTCAGTGGGGCGTGTTTACGAAACCCGTGTCGGCGGCTTCGATGGAGTTGATTTTTTCGATGCGCTGCTCGTGGCGGCCACCTTCGAATGGCGTCGCCAGAAACAGATCGACCATCGCCCGCGCGTCGGTCTCGGAGGTGTACTTGGCCGCCAGAGTGAGCACGTTGGCATTGTTGTGCGCACGCGCCAACTTCGCCATTTCGAGGTTGAGCGCCATGGCGGCACGTATGCCGTGAACCTTGTTGGCGACAATGTTCATGCCGTTGCCGGTCCAACAGATGGTCAGACCGTAGTCTGCCTTCTTGGACGCGACGGCCTCGGCGACAGGCCGACCGTAATCAGGGTAGTCCGTGGACACAGAAGAATTCGTACCGAAATCGAGGACTTCGATGCTCTTTTGCTTGAGGTATTCCTTCAAGCGTTCCTTGAGCTCAAACCCCTTATGATCCGCTCCTACAGCGACTTTCATCGGCTGACCCGCCTCTGCTCACAGTGCCGAATGACGGCTGAAGGCAAGGGCCTTAAAGCCCCTTGCCTGAATATCGTCTCAATGCGCGACCGCACGGGCGGGCTGGCGAACATTGACCGGAGTCAGCCAGTTGTAGCGGTCCGGAGCATCGCCCGAGAGGATCGCGAAGAACTCCTTCTGCAAGGCCTTGGTAACCGGCCCGCGCCCACCGGCGCCGTTACCGATGCGAATCTTGTCGATTGAGGCGATCGGGGTAATCTCCGCCGCCGTGCCGGTGAAGAAAACCTCATCGGCGATATAGAGCGCCTCGCGGGGAACCTCTTCTTCGATAACTTTGATGTCCATATCCTTGGCCAGTGTGATCACCGTGTTGCGCGTGATCCCCGGAAGAATCGACGATCCAAAGGGCGGCGTGATCAGGACGCCGTTTTGCACGAGAAAGATATTCTCCCCCGAACCCTCTGAGACATGGCCGCCGGTATCGAGCGCGATGCCTTCAACATATCCATGGCTGATCGCTTCCATCTTGATCAACTGCGAATTCATGTAATTGGCGCCGCACTTGGCGATGGCCGGAAATGTATTTGGCGCCATTCTGTTCCAGGACGACACACAGACGTCCACACCCTTTTCCAGCGCCTCCTGGCCGAGATACTTACCCCAACTGTATGCCGCAATGGCGATCTCAATCGGACAGCCGAACGGATTGACCCCCAACTGTCCATAGCCACGATAAACAACCGGACGGATGTAGCATTCAGCGAGGCCATTGACCGAGATCAGTTCAAGGATCGCCTGGTTGATCTCCGCTGACGTGAACGCGATGTCCATCCGGTAGATCTTGGCCGAATTGAAGAGACGGTCCGTGTGCTCGTTGAGCCGGAAAACGGCGGGACCCTTTCGCGTCTTGTAGCAACGCATCCCCTCAAAAACCGAGGAACCGTAATGGACCACATGAGACAGGACATGAATGTTGGCATCGTCCCAGTCGACCAGTTCACCATTCATCCAAATCTTGTCGACCTTTTCCATTGCCATGCGGGCCTCCCGGGTTTACGGATTGTCGAAGTGTGGATGTCTTCGCCATCCGCACATCTTCCATGATGATACTCCGGCACAGGGGGATTTCATAACGCTTTTTGCCTCTGACGGGACCTTTTGACACACTGAGCCATGTAACACCACATGATGAATCCCGTTTGCGGAACGAGCCAGCGGCGGGTACGGCAAGCCGTGCCACTACTCCCACTCAATGGTCGCGGGCGGCTTCGAAGAGATGTCGTAGACAACCCGGTTGGTGCCGGGGACTTCGTTGATGATGCGATTGGAGATGCGTCCCAGCAGGTCGGGGGGGATCTCGGCCCAGTCGGCGGTCATGCCGTCGGTCGAGGTAACCGCGCGGAGAGCGATAACCCGTTCATAGGTGCGTTCGTCGCCCATGACGCCTACGGACTTGATCGGCAAGAGGACACAAAATGCCTGCCAAATCTTGTCGTACCAGCCAGCGGCGCGCAATTCTTCGATATAGATGCGATCCGCATGGCGCAGCAGGTCGAGGTCGGGACGTGTGACCGGACCGAGAATGCGCACGGCCAAACCGGGGCCGGGGAACGGGTGACGCCCGAGGATCGGCGGCGGCAAACCGAGATGACGACCGACGGCGCGGACCTCGTCCTTGAACAGCCATTTCAGCGGTTCGATCAGTTGCAATCGCATGCGTTCGGGAAGGCCGCCGACATTGTGATGTGACTTGATCACGGCTGACGGACCATTCACCGAGACGCTTTCAATCCAGTCGGGATAGAGAGTGCCCTGTGCAAGAAAGTCAATATGCCCAATCCGTGACGCCTCCGCCTCGAAGACATCAATGAAGAGTCCGCCGATAATCTTGCGTTTTCGCTCGGGGTCGGTTACACCATCGAGGGCGGACAGGAAGCGGTCGGATGCGCTGATCGTGGTAATGTCCACCCCGGCTGCCGCGAGAGTGGCGCTGACTTCGCGCGCTTCATCATCACGCAACAGACCGGTATCGACAAACACCGGGTGAGACTGTTTGCCGATCGCCCGCTGCAGCAGAACCGCGAGGACAGCGGAATCGACACCGCCGGAGATTCCCAAAAGGACATGGCCGGCGCCGACCTGCCGTCGCACATCGGCGATGGCCTCTTCGGCGAATACCCCGGCATTCCAGCCGCCACGGCAATGGCAGATATCGTAGAGAAAATGCCGGAGAATGTCCGCGCCGTGGTCGGTGTGACTGACTTCGGGATGGAATTGCACGCCCCAAAAGTTACGTGACGGATCGGCCACGGCCGCCGCGCGTACCGATGGTGTCGAGCCAATCACGGACATCCCAGCGGGCAGTTCGACCAGCGTGTCACCGTGGCTCATCCAGACATCGAAACCATTTGGCAAACCATCCAGCAGGACATCGCTGGCGTCATGCGAAAAGCGGGCCCGTCCGTACTCGCGAATCTGCGACCGTGCCAGCACGCCGCCGCGATGTTTCCCATATAGTTGCAAACCATAGCAAATACCAAACTTCGGGACCGGTGCATCGAGCAGATGCGCATCACAGGCGGGGGCGCCGGGCGTCGCGGCGGAGGCGGGCCCACCGGAGAAAATCAGCCCCTTGGCGGCATCCCAGTCGATCTCATCGGGGC